>JBGCFJ010001214.1:0-2356 GCA_045106885.1 Saprospiraceae bacterium | reverse complement strand
TTATAAAGCGGACTGCTAGTCCATCATCACTAAAAACTTAGTGAGGAACTGGCAGTCCGTTTTTTCAAAACCGTTCGCCACCTTTAAAATACCCACCCTATCCAACAAGGTGAATATAAACATATACATTTATTCTATTTTGACGGAAATTTTTGTTTATAAATAAATAACAAGGGTTGATTGATAAGATGTTAAGCAAAAATACTCGACACTTCTTTAAAAAAATTAGCGAGGTTATTAGTTTTAAAAGTGTTTTATAGTATAGTTCTGCTTAGCTATATAGCTTTATCAATACTTAAAGATATACTATGACAAAGTCACAAATTCAGAAAGAGATTACCACTATTTTAATGCAAATGGGGATTCCCGCAAGTGCTATTCTTGCGAATGCTTCCTATTATAAAGATTTAGGTTTAGATTCTTTGGATTTTGCGGAATTAATAATGGAATGTGAGCTACGGCTAAATATAGAAACCAATTGTTTGGAAGTAGAAAACATGAAAACGATTAATGATACAGTAGAATATGCTAGTCAATTAATGAAATGCAAAACTTCGTAGGATTTGCTCATTGTTCAGCCTATGATATTGATACTGTTCCTAAATAAAAATCCTTCATTTTATGTCCGCAACGTTTGTTTATACGCTACTATTAGGTATCATTTATTTAATCAAGAAAAAGAGGTTACGAAAGTAGTACGTGTAACAAAATAATTATAGTGCATTAATTCCGCTCAGAGCATTAGTGTATTTATAACAATATTTCTGTTTTCTAAATGAGGGTAGGATAAGCTGCCAGTCCATTGTCTTTACACATGATGAACCAACAACTCTCCGTTAGAACCGTGCTTGCTACTTTCATAGCACATCGGCTCACGACCTTATTCAGCATACATTAATGCTAGTTCTTGTGGGCTTAACTCTCGTTCTTCCCATTTTTTAATACCAAGTTTGTGCATAATTTGTTTAGCCACTAGGTTTAAATTTAGCCCATCATATTCTCCTTGATGGATTTTATGATGGCAGTCTAAACAAACGGGGATTTGTTTACGATTTAATTTGCGCATAGCAATGGTAAATCCGTGGACTTTCTTCCCCATCTTTCTAATGAGGGTTGGCAACTATAGCTACGGAATCCGCCGCTTAAGTCAAACAAAAAGTTGAAAACCTATATTTAGTGGCGGTACTTCTTGATTCATGTTCAACGGATAGAACCCAAAACGATTAATATGTTCAGTTCTATAAGGAGAAAGTGCCTGAAGCGTAGATTTTTTAATCTGATACCCTTCCTCTGTTAGTTCCTTCAAAACTCTGGTCATTTCTTGCGTGTTGTAAAAAATGAGCAAATTGGAAACCAAGTGATTGTATTTGATGATTTTGATTTGTTCATGTTTTAAGTTTTCTCTGATTTCGCCCTTATTCACAAAAGCCGTCCACTTAGTAAAATTATTAAACTCTTCACATTTATTAGTTGCGGCATTGATGGTTTTTCTCAATTCTGGGTCATGGTAATACTTCAATAAAAAGCCAGTTCTAACCGCTCGTCCTAATTCTCGAAAAGCATAATACAGTTTATTTTTTCGGCTGTGAGAACCCAATTTTCTAAGTATTGCAGAAGGTGTTAGTTTGCCAGCCTTTACGGATAAAGCCACTCGCAGCATATCAGGTAAATGTGTTTGGATTAATTTCCAATTGATAGGGTCGCTAAATATTTGAGAGATATGCTGATAATCCGCTGTTTTGTCTGGTTGATACATGGTTAAAACTCTATTTTTTTTGATTCGAGGCATTAATTGAATGCCCAATAAATAGGCTAATCCAAAGACGGGGAAACTTTGAGCATGAGTATCACCATGTAATACGTTAGGTTGAATATCAGATTGATTTTTCATCAAACCATCCAAAATATAGATAGCTTCATAAACACCACAAGGAATGAAATGAGAGAACAACGCAATGTATTTATCGGATACATGATAATAGGCAATGCCTCCATAAGAGCCATAGCGAATATGATATTCGGAAATTAGATTTTGCTCATATAAATCCCATTTTGTACCATCTGCTGCTGCGGTTTTACCAGTTCCCCAAAAGTTAGGTAACTGAAATTTGTTGTACTGGTTGATTACTTTATCAATAGCTCTTTCCAAACGTTTTTCTGTTACATGGTGAGCATTTATCCAAGCTAATTGTTTTCTGGTAACACGGTCATTAAAAGCCAAACGGGAGAATTTGCCCAGAGCGACAGAAAGTCGCCTCACTATATTGTCAACCGCTAAATTAATAAAGTTGAGTTGACCATTTATACTACTAAATGTTTCCTATTCTGACGTGCGCTGTTGGTAACAACTAGGTGC
>JBGCFJ010001213.1:0-10775 GCA_045106885.1 Saprospiraceae bacterium | reverse complement strand
GTCGATTTTGTTCCGTTCGTAACCACCAAATTTATTTGGTAGGTTCATAAATTACTGACAGTCAATATTTTGAATCAGCCAAATAAATTTGGCGATTACGTTAGACACGCAAAGCACAAGTTTACGGACAGACTCTAATTAATTTTAACCATAGCTTTTAATAAACAACAAAACATGAAAGGAATCGGCAACACGCCACTAATAAAAATTGAAAAACTAACCGATGCAGCTAGTGCAGACATCTATGTGAAATTGGAATCTGCCAACCCAACAGGGAGTATGAAAGATAGAATGGCACTTGCCATGATATTAGGTGCAGAACACAGAGGGGAATTAAAAAAAGGCGGAACAGTCGTCGATTATACAGGTGGAAGCACAGGAAGTTCCTTAGCGATGGTCTGTTCGGCAAGGGGCTATAAAGCGCATTTTGTTTCCTCTGATGCTTTTGCTGCTGAAAAATTAAACACGATGCGGGCGTTCGGAGCTACCTTAGAATTAGTACCTAGTGAAAATGGAAAAATTACGGCAAATGTAATTGATACAGCGTTGGAAAGAGTTAGAGAAATAGCCAAACAACCGAATACTTTTTATACCAATCAGTTTGCCAATATAGATAATAGAAATGCCTATCATCAAATGGCGAGAGAGATAATGGCTGAACTAGGAACGGACATAGCTGAATTCATAGCAGGTGTTGGCACAGGTGGTTGTTTTTCTGGAAATTCGGAGATATTTAAACAAGAAATCCCTAACATTAGCTGTATGCCCATTGAACCCTTTAATGTAAGAACTTTATCGGGTGGAGATACTTCGGGTACGCATAGATTGGAAGGAATGGGGGCAGGTTTTGTGCCTGCAATTTGTCGATTAGATTTAGCAGATGAAATCATTGCCGTAAAAGACGAAGATGCTTACGAAACAGCTAGAAAATTAGCTCGAATAGAAGGCATTTTTGGTGGAATTAGCTCTGGTGCTAATGTATGGGCAGCCATACAGCGCGCTAAAATATTGGGGAAAGGAAAGAAGATTGTCACAGTGGTTTGTGATTCTGGGCTTAAGTATTTGAATGGGGATTTGTATAAATAATTCAGGTGCTTTATTCCTTCAATTTCACCCAAATATAATCATCTAAAATTACCCCATTTTTTAAAATAGCTTTTGTTTAATACACTCTAAATAAAAACCATTTTTCTCTAGTACTCGCATAGAAGCTTTATTAAAATCATAGACACCCGCCTCTATTCTTATTAAGTTAAAGGTGATAAATGCATAATTGACCATTAATCGAATAGCTTCGGTTGCAATGCCCTTTCCCCAAAAGGGCTCACCAATAAAATAGCCCATTTCTGCGCCTAGTCTAAAAACGTCTTGGTGTGGCGTAATGCCTATTTCTCCCACAAATTGACTATTTCAATAAATTAATTTTCTTTAAGCAGGCGTTTTGTCTATTTGTTGGGTAATAAATGCTGTAGCATCCTTTAGGGTAAAAGGGTGGGGAACTTTGTCGTAGCCATTATCCCAGATTTTTGGGTTGTTTCGGTAAGTCGCAAATTGTGACGCAATTGCTAGGTGGAAATCTCTTAATTCAACGTTCATTTTAGTTCTTTTACTGGTAGCAAAACCTTTAGGTTTTCCTGTGCCCGACCTTCAGGTCGGAGTATTTTATCAAATTTATAACAGGCCTAAAGGCCTTTGACGGGAAAGCCTAAAGGCTTTGCTACCAGTTAGGCAATGCCATTTCTTCGCTATCAATTTTCCGAGCCTTTTCAAAATTATTAATTGGTTCAGTTGACCGAATTTGTTCCAGCCAAAAGACCCCATCATAAGGTTCAGCATTCCCCCTTGTAGACACAAAATCTATATCTCCATCACTATCTAAATCTTTAGCAACAAATTGGTCAAACATGCCTCTTTTACGGCGAGAAATATCATGTCTTTGCCAAGTTTTTTCTGCATGATTAGGATTTTCAAACCAAGCAATTCGACCTAAAGCATCGTTAACCGTGACCGTTCCGTCAGCATCTCTTGGTCCTCGACTATAGCCACCTGTAATCAGGTCTTCCAATCCATCACCATTAATATCTGCTAGTTTTATACCGACTATAAAATCAGGTACCGTATTGCCAATCGTATGAGCCTTCCAGTCTTCGTCCCAATTATTGGGTTGCTCTAACCAAATCAAATATTGAAATGTTTCGGCTAAAATTATATCCAATTTACCATCTTTACTCAGGTCCATAAATTCCATATTGAACCCTGTGATATACGATTTCAACTTAGGATTTTTTGCTTGGTGGGCAGTTGGAATTCCTGTTCCAGTAACTTGGATAACATGAGTTTTAAAGGCTATTTTCTGGGTAGAAATATTTTCTAATAAAACGATTCGTCGCTCCCCTCTTGACCCCGCTATAATATCCATATCTCCATCTCTATCTATATCAACGGGCTGTGCATTAACAGGTAAATTTAGCTGAATCAATGCTGTTTCTTTCCACGCTTTATTCTCTAGCGGATTCCCTATAATTTCAAAATAAGAAACAGGCTTTAGGCCTGGATTAACCGCCACACTTCCATCATTCGCTTGGTCACCTTTATTAGCAGCGATGATTTCTGGTCGTCCGTCTCGATTTAAACCTTCGGAAAATACGCGAATAAAAGAGCCTCTATTTTGAGTAATTTCAGGAATTAACCGTTCCCATTTTGTGGTCCTAATATTTTTGGTGGGATTTTGAAAATAAATTAAATGCGCCAATTCACAAGCAGCGACAATATCTAAATAACCATCTTCATTTAAATCTACAATCGTAATATCTTCCGCCGCCGCCGCTTCTGTTCCTTTTGCTAAAGTCACTAATTCCCATTTATGAGGGTTAGCTGTTCCAAAAGCAATCCGAATATGACCAATTAATTGCCCGTCATATTCGGTATCAGATTCATGCACAGAAACAATATCTTCAAATCCATCTTTGTCTAAATCCGCCATTTGCAAACCATCGCTTCCACTTAGATTAATGCCACTAATTTGGGTGTCATCAATGAGGTGTTCTTTCCAAGCTATGAATTGTCCATTACCTGTTTTTACTTTGGATTTGGTTAAACCTATTGGCGTTTTCTTATTAGGTGTAAGCTCTTTTTTATTGGTGGATTCTTGGCAAGCATTGGTTAAAATGAGTACGAATGACAGTGTAAGAAATGAATATTTGAAGTTAACCATAATGTAAGATACCCATTTTTTCGGGGAACAAAAGTTCCCCTATACTTTAGGCTCTTAAGCCGTTTTTAAAACCAACAAATTGTCGATATTTAAAAATGTTGATAATTTTAAAATTTCAACCTTAAATTCCCACCGAAGGTGGTTTAAAATTGAAAATTAAATTTTACTTAGAATCTAGGTGGTTTCAAGTGCTTAAAATGTCCATTCAGTTTCGCTCGTTTCTTACTTGCTTCCATGTTTTTCACTGTGGGAATCAACTGTTCTAAATGCTTAATGACAAATTGCTGCCGCTCCAATTCTGAAGGAAGCGTTAATAAAGCATATTCTTGTTCGATATTCAAGCCGATGTAATGGGCGATATTAAAAATCCTAAATAAAGACGGGCTTTTAGGTGTTTTGCGTTTCATTTGCAATACCTCAAATAGCTCTTCTACTCTAGTTAGGATTTTTTCATTTAAAATCAAATCCGAATCATCTTTATATTTCAAACGTGCTATATCTGCGCCAGGATATAATTTATTGGGAGCAATCGAATAAAATTCCTTCGTTTTAAAAACACCGACTCCTACTGTTTTGATGTCTAATTCTCCATTATCATATTTTTTTTCAATGGACAACAAACGCAATTCTGTGCCAATAGGCATTATTGTTTTATTGATAAAAGCAGGAATACCAAAAGTAGTTTTATTATGCTCTACTTCTCGAATTAATTGTTTGTATCGAGGTTCGAAAACGTGTAAATTTAACTTCTCCCCAGGATAAACAACTAGTTGTAAGGGGAAAAGCGGTAGAAAATGGGTCATAAATTAGTCATTGGTCATTAGTCATTAGGCAGTAAATCAGTGGCAAGACTATTGACCAATGACTTATTGACTATTGACTAGTTTTTATTTATTAAGCCAGCCTTTAAAATGTTTAGTATTGGCTGAGCTAACGATAATATCTCGTTTAGCTTTTGGTAATAAGTCTACTTTTAGTCGGCTTTTGGATACCCCAGTAATGGTATGAATGGCATCAAAATGAGCAATAAAACTTCGATTCAATCGGAAGAAAATTTCAGGGTCTAAAATTTCTTCTAAATCACTTAATTTATAATCGACAATAAATCGGTTACCTTCTTTATTGATTAAATAAACGTAGCGATCTTCCCCCTCAAAAAAAGCAATTTGGTCGATGGTCAAACTTCTAATTTTATCTCTTCTAGTTACCAAAAACCGTTGTTGATAAGCCTTTTGAGGCTTTGTCATCATTGTTTGCAATTGTGTATAATCTACTTTTGCAGCTTGAGTGGTTTTAAATTTTTCGATGCTTGCAGCCAATTCTTCTTCATCAATTGGTTTCAGCAGATAGTCAATACTATTTACTTTAAACGCCTTTAAGGCATATTTATCATACGCTGTGGTAAAAATAACAGGCGTAGTAACTTTAATTTGTTCAAAGATTTTAAAACTTAAATCATCTGCCAAGTGTATATCTAAGAAAATTAAATCTGCACGATTATTTTGCAGCCATTCTACCGTTCTTTTGACCGATTCTAATTTGGCTAAAATTTCAATTTCTGGCGCAATATTGAGCAATAAATGCTCTAAATTGTCCCGAGCATGTTTTTCGTCTTCTACTAGTATGACTTTCATAAATTGAAAAAATGAGTAAATGAATAAATGGGAAAATGAGTAAATTTACCCCATGAATACATAGAAGTCAGAAGTCAGACCATGAGGAATTATAATTCCAACCCCGAAGGGATGGGTTGCTAAAATTTTCTGTCAGAAGTCAGACTACTTAGAAATAAATAGCTGAAATTCAGCAATTTAATTAGATGATTTCTGACTTCTGACAGTTTATGAAATAAACGGTCTGAGTTCTGACTTCTTATTAAAAAACCTGATTATCTAACACAAATAATAACCTCTATATTATCTCCCTATGCAATGTCAAAAACATTTATTTAACCTCCCAAGTAATATAACTTACTTAAAATGTGCTCGAAGAGGACCGCAAAGTAAAAAATTAGAAGCACTTGGTATAGCTGCGGTTAGTAACCAATGCAATCCCAATTATTATAGTAATGAAGATTTCTTTGGGTATCCACAGCAGATTAAACTCGCTTTTGCTGATTTAGTTCAAGCAGATGATTCAGATAGCATTGCCATCATCCCTTCAACTTCTTATGGCATGGCAAATGTAGCGAATAATTTAAACCTAAAAAAAGGAGAAAAAATTATTATTGTTGGAGAACAGTTCCCTAGTAATGTTTACCCTTGGATGGAAGAAGTTAAAAAAGTAGGTGCAATAGTAGAAATTGTGTCTTCCCCTACCCTAGTCAATCGAGGTCAAAATTGGAATGAAGCTATTTTAGCCGCCATTGACGACCAAACCAAAATGGTCGCTGTAGCAAATGTACATTGGGCAGATGGTACTTTATTTGATTTAAAAGCTATTCGTGCTAAAACCAATCAACACGACGCACTTTTAGTGATTGATGGCACACAGTCAATTGGTGCATTGCCATTTTCTGTCAAAGAAATTCAGCCAGATGCATTAATTGTTTCCAGTTATAAATGGATGTTGGGGCCTTATTCTTTAGGCGTTGCTTATTATGGTCCTGCTTTTCATCAAGGAGAACCAATTGAAAAAAATTGGATTAATCGGTTAAACAGCAATGATTTCACGAATTTGGTTAATTATCAACCACTATATCGGCCAAAAGCAAATCGTTATTCGATGGGCGAACAAAGCAATTTTATCCTCTCTCCTCTATTATTGGCTGCCATTGGTCAATTAAAAGACTGGGGAGTTGAAAATATTCAGCAATATTGTCGTACTATTACAACAAACGCCGTAGCAGAATGGCGAGATATGGGCTTAAATATAGAAGCGGACGCATGGAGAAGTCATCATTTATTTGGCATTCGATTAAGTGCCCAATTTGATGGTGATATTTTGAAACAACAATTAGACAAAGAAAATATCTCTGTATCTTTTAGAGGAGATGCCATGCGGGTTTCCCCAAATATTTATAATGAAGAAAGGGAGGTAATGAAACTAGTGAATTGCTTTAAAAAAGCTAGAAAAAAGATTATAATTTAGAATTTTCAATTTTCAATTTTCAATTTTCAATTGGTCGCCCCTTTTGAAAATTGAAAATTGAAAATTGAGCATTGAAAATCACTCAATGTTCGATATAGGATTTATACCAATCAGTTTATGGGATTTTCTCGACGTTTTTATCGTCGGCTACCTTATCTTTCGCATCTATAAGTTGCTGAGTGGTTCTGTAGCGTTTAATATTCTGTTGGGAGTTATTTTGTTGTATATGACCTCTTGGTTAGTTGGGGCTTTGAAAATGGATATGTTGAATACCATTTTGACGCAGCTCAAAGAAGTCGGTATCATTATTATTATTATTATTTTCCAACCAGAAGTTCGGCGTTTCTTATTGCTAGTTGGCAATACTACACGACAAGGGCGGTCTAATTTTTTCACAAAAATATTACCAAAAGACTAACACATCCGAGAACAACAGCAGATTCATATTGAAGACATCAAAGGGGCATTACTGAAAATGAGTAAAAAGAAATTGGGCGCTTTGATTGTCCTAGCTGATAGGTTAAATGTGGAAACTTACGCACATTCAGGTACCGTGATGGGGGCAGAATTGAGTCAACAATTACTGTTGAGTTTATTCCAAAAAAATAGTCCTTTGCATGATGGCGCTGTTTTAATTTCAGAAGATAAAATTCAAGCGGCTGGTTGTATTTTACCTGTTTCCAAAAGTACTAAATTACCTCGAAGTGCTGGTTTACGACATCGGGCTGCAGTCGGTGTGACAGAGGAAACAAGTATGAGTACCTTTATTGTTTCCGAAGAAACGGGCAGTATTTCTTTTGCTAAAGATGGGAAATTGATACGGCGATTGTCTGAAAAAAAGTTGTCTGCTTTGTTGTTGGAGCATTATAAATAGTCGTCCCCTTATCTAAATACTATCCTAAGCTGTTCTTATACCTTGTTGTTTAATTTCTGCTTTAATCACCTTTAACTGAGCTTGAGAAGAATGAGTCTTTACTTTTTTATACACTTTATTTGCAAATGAAAAATAGCTATCACTTTTAATTAAAGGAATTAAAATTGCCACATATTCCTCTACAGAAAGTGTCTGAGCTAGTGCTATAACATAATTTTCTATATAATCACTATTTGCATGAATCATCCAATTTCCAAGTTCATGGGCAAAAACAATTTCTTCTCCTGCCTCCATTTTATCAATTAACTCAAACAGTATTTTAAAACACTTTACCGCTATTTTGTAATTTTTTGCTTCGACCAAATAGGAAGTAAAATCGAGATAATGGCTAAGTTCATCAAACCATTCATCTGTTTCTTCTGGAACATCAGAAAAATTTTTGGAGTTAATCATAAAAGATTCATAATAATACCCAGCTAACGATTTTTCATAAAAATTCTCTATGTCGTCCAATAAATCATCAGGTGTTTGTTCTTTCTTTACAAGTTCATAGTGCAAATCTCCAAAAGCATCTCGTTGTGATTTTGGCTCTAGGTTTATAAAAACTACTTCTAAAAATTCTATCAATTCTTTTTTGGACATTTTTTCAAATCCATCAAATAAAATCTTTTTATCTATCTCCATTTTTTAATTATTCTAGTTCTGGCAAATATTTTCTTGCTATCAATAACTCAATACTCCTTATTTGTCCTTTTTCCTGGACATTTTAGAAGTCAGAGGTCAGACCGTCAATTTCATTGACTGTCCAGTAATAAACCCTATAACTATTAGATATCATTAGTCTTTGGTAGCCCAACGACTTGTATGCAAAGAAAACTATTTTTACGGTATTTTTCAAAAAATCGTAGTATTAGCTGTGCCAGATTAAGCATCCACAAAACAAAAAGCAGGTAATAATACCTGCTTCAAAGAAATCACCGTGGTTAAAAAATAAGTTACAGGATGACAAGATTATGCAAGATTATGCAGGATTTTACAGGATTTCTCCTTTATGAAAACTTAACCGCTTGCCATCCTTTATATTTTTTACAACATCATAGAATAATCCAACATTTTATGGGTTTTAGGATTTGAACCACTAGCCTACCCTGCCGTTTCTCGGTTCTCTCGCTTAAATGTCCACAGGACATTTACCCTTCGGGGGCGCTCCACTAGCCTACCCTCCCGTTTCTCGGTTCTCTCGCTTAAATGTCCACAGGACATTTACCCTTCGGGGGCGCTCGTTCATCCTGTTATCTTGTAGTTACTTTTTCATCAGTAGAAACCCAACCATCCAGTAAATTAATGACTCGCTGACCATATTGGGCATTCTTTTCGGAGTGGGTTACTTGCACAATTGTTACGCCGTCTTCCTCATTCAGCTTCTTGAATAATTCCATTATTTCTTCTCCTTGTTTGGTATGCAAATTACCCGTTGGTTCATCCGCTAGAATTAATTTCGGTTTGCTAATAATTGCCCTAGCAATACCGACTAATTGCTGTTGACCACCAGATAATTGGTTAGGAAATAAGTCTTTTTTAGCGACCATATTAAAACGGTCTAAGACTTCTGCCACCATACTCTGGCGGTCTTTAGATTTCACTTTTCGGTATAAAAGCGGTGTTTCAATGTTTTCATAAACCGTCAATTCATCAATCAAATGATAGGCCTGAAAAACGAAGCCCATATAGTGTTTATGAATATCATTTCGCTTTCTTTCTCTTAATTTATGCACAGGTTCATCGAAGAAATAATATTCACCATCCGTTGGGTCTTCTAACATACCAAGGATATTTAATAAGGTAGATTTACCCGCCCCACTTGGGCCCATAATCGTTACAAACTCTCCTTCTTCAATTTTTAAATCGACATTTTTAAGGATATAAGTTTTACTCAAACCAGACCGATAGTATTTCTCAATGTTTTTTAGTTGAATCATTTATATTAATTATAAGTTATGTGTTAAATCACGGTAATTTCTAAAATCACCATGATTTATTTATCAAGTTTACTCGCTTTTTAAAGTCTCCGCTGGATTGGTTTGCAAAACTGTGTATAATTTTCCGCCAATCGTTAAAGCTCCTACGATACAAACACCAACGATGGCTAAAATGACAGATAGAGTATTGACTCCTTGATTAACTTGAAATATTTGTTCTAATAAAAATCCCGTAAACCAACCACCTGCTAAACCGCCCAATATACCACCGACTGCAAAAACGATTACATAATGTTTATTAATGGTATAAGTGATATTTTCTGCGCTTGCCCCTAAAACTCTTCTGACCGCAATTTCCTTAGCCCGCTTTAATACATTTAGAGATACTAAAGAATACAAGCCTATAGCCGCAAGCAAAATCGACACAATGGCTAAAAATAAATTTAAAAGCGCTACATTTTCACTAATTCCTAAATTTTCAGCAACTGCTTCATCTTGATAATAACTACTAAAAGGAAGTAGTGGAAAGTTCGCTTTCCAAGTATTTTCAAGGTATTTATTCATAGCTATTATTTTGTCATTCGCTACTTTTACTTTTAAAATTCTGTACTGGTCTGGTTTTTTAAAGTGGAAAACATTTGGAGAGGGTTTTCCCATAAAAGATTCTTGGTAAAAATCGTTGACAACGCCAACAATATTGAAGGTCTTGTTATACATCTCAATCTGTTGCCCCAATCCACTTTCCCATTGTTGGTCTTTAAGAAATTTTTGATTCACGACCACAGAAGATTCGTAGTCCGTTGCCAATTCCTTATCAAAAGGGCGACCTTCCATAATATCCAAGCCCATTACTTCAAAAAAATGTTCTCCAACTAATTGTACTTGTACCCAACGATTATCTTCTTTTTTACCTAAAGAGTTCCACCAATTACCGAAACCTAAGTTATTCCTAGCTCCCGCTACACCCAAAATATCAGGATTCTGCGTAATTAATTGCTTAAAGTTATTATAATCTTTTTCCCCACGTATATTAACATTAATGATGCCTTCTGTGTCATAGCCTAAATCAAAGTTTTTTTGAAATTCTGAGTTTTGAGCAAAGGTAATCCCCCCTATGATAGATATTAGAGAAACAATAATTTGCAAACCCAATAAAGAACGAATCAATAAATTATCCCCTCCAAATTTAGTGCTACCTCGAAATATTTGAGATGGTTTGAATGAACTAATGTAAAAGGCAGGATAAGCTCCAGCGAAGAGCGTTACCAATAAAATAGTTCCGCCAATAAATAATAATAAATCTGGACTATCTGTATAATTTAATGCTAACTCTATATTCGCAGATTCCCACATTTGATTAAACAAAGGCATCAAATATTCAGCCGTTATAATGGCAAACCCAGCAGCCAAAGAACAAATCACTAAACATTCTCCTAGCAATTGAAACATGATTTGACTACGGCCACCTCCCATTACTTTTCGAACGCCCATTTCTTTTAATCTTTTATTAGAAAAAGAAATAGTCGTATTGGTGAAATTTAAACAGGCAGTCAATAAAATTAATAAAGCCATGGCGCCTAAGCCCCAGTAAAAAGTATTGTCTAATCCTCTGTTAATC
>JBGCFJ010001212.1:0-7586 GCA_045106885.1 Saprospiraceae bacterium | reverse complement strand
GGAGGGGTTAGGGGTGGGTTGCCGAGTAGTAACCTTTTATTTACAAATGTGGTGCTGAAAAGTTCAAAAAACAATTTATATTTTGCTCTTTTCTGAGAATAGTTTAAAAATCTTTTTTAGCTTGTTCCTATCTTTTATCCTACTTTTTTAATTACCATTTAATGACCTTCAATAATAATATATTCAAAGCTCCTTTTGATGCGTACATAGAAGCTATCCCTAATTCCTCTGCTGACTAATCACCCAAAACTAATTAATAACGACTTTCACTCAACCATTCTTGGCTTTATCTGGTTTATATCGAACATGATTTTTGCTATTTTATTTTTATCTTACATTGTGTTTTAAAACCTCAAACCTAAAGCTCCAAAAATATGTTGAGAAATACTATTGGGATTCTTGCCTTATTGCTCCTTTCTTCTTGCGCCAATTATAAATTAAATATTGCTAAAGATTTAACGGCTAATGCTATCCAAAGTCAAGCGGCTATGACGGGAGAAATCGTGCATACCATGTATTTGATTGGGGATGCTGGGAATGCCAAAAAAGATAAAGAAACACCTGCTGCTTTAGCCTTGCTAAAAGAGAAATTAGATGCCGCATCGGAACATAGTTCCGTTATCTTTTTGGGGGATAATATTTACCCTGATGGGATGGCGCCTAAACAAGAAAAGGAAGAGCGGGCAAAAGATGAATTTCGACTGGATGCCCAGTTGAATGCTTTGGCTAATTTCAAAGGTCGCCCATTTTTTGTGGCAGGTAATCACGATTGGGCAGAGTGGGGTTTAGATGGTTTGCAAAGACAAGAAAAATACATTGAGAAAAAGCTGGATAGGGGAAATGTTTTTGTGCCAGATGCTGGCTGTGGCGACCCGAAAGAAATAGAAATCAACGAAAACCTAACCATTTTAGCGATTGACTCGCAATGGTTTTTGCAAGATTGGGAAGGGGAAACGGAAATTAACGATGGCTGCGAAGTGAAAAATCGGTTCACTTTTATGAAATGGTTTGAAGAAGCATTAAAAGCCAATCGAAATAAGAATGTAGTTATTGCTATGCACCATCCGCTATTTTCTAATGGTCCGCATGGTGGTGGCACAACGATAAAACAACATCTTTTTCCATTGACTCAATTATATGATAATGCCTATATTCCAATGCCTGGAATTGGAACAATTGGCGCTTTTTTGCGGGCTACTGTCGGATTAAAACAAGACCTAAGCCACCCTAATTATAAGGAAATGAAGGAAGGTTTATTGGCTGGAGCGAATAAAAATGGGAACTTCATCTTTGCTTCTGGACATGAGCACACTTTACAATATTTTGAAGAAGGCGGACAACGATTTATCGTCAGTGGGGCAGGCTCAAAAAGAGAACCTGCTAAATTGGGAAATGGCGCACAGTTTGCTTATGGACAGCAAGGTTTTTCCCAATTAGATTTTTATGAAGATGGCAGTGTTTATATGAAATTTTGGGCAGCTTATAAAGATAAACCTGCGAAGGTCGTTTTTGAAAAAAAGATAAAAGATGCTCTACCTAGTGCGGGCACAGAAATACCCACTTCTTTTCCTGAATTTGAAAAAGGCGCAAAAGAAATAACTTATCCATTGACTGATAAAAATTTTGAAAAAGGTAAATTTGGTCGAGGTTTATGGGGCGCACATTATCGGGATGTTTATAAAGAATCTATTACCGTTCCGTCCATTGATTTAAGTAAATTTAGAGGAGGCATGACGCCTGTGAAAAGAGGTGGTGGTTATCAAACTAATTCCTTGAGAATTATTGACCCCGATGGGCAGCAATTTGTGATGCGTTCTTTAGATAAAGACGAATCTCGGATTGTTCCTTATCCTTTTAATGAATCTTTTGTGGTTGATATTTTTAAAGATAATTTTAGTGCGGCTCACCCAATGGCAGCTATCACGTTGGCAGATATGGCAGATGCCGCTAATGTTTATCATACTAATCCACGAATTGTCTATTTGGCTAAACAACCAGCCTTGGGGGCTTATAATGACCTTTTTGGTGGTGGTTTATATTTATTGGAAGAACGACCTGCTAAAGATTGGCGGAATTTAGCCAGTTTTGGTAATGCTAAAAAAATAGTCAGTACTTATGATGTCTTAGAAAATTTGACTAAAAATCACAATCATAAAATTGACCAAGCAGCCACTATTCGGACTCGCCTATTTGATATTTTAATTGGCGATTGGGACCGACATGATGACCAATGGCGTTGGGCAAGTTTTAAAGAAGATGGTAAAACACTTTACCGACCGATTCCTAGAGATAGAGACCAAGTTTATAGTAAATATGATGGGGCTTTGTTTAGTGTGTTGCGCTATACGATTCCTTTCCTGAAACAATTGCGAAAGTACGACCCAAAGATTCCACCCAATAAAATCCAATGGGTCAATTACCACTCTCGGCACTTTGATAGAACCTTTATGACGGAAGGAAGCTGGGAGGAATGGGAAGCTGCTGCCAAGCACATTAAAGAAAATGTGACGGATGAAATCATAGAAGCAGCGATTAAAAAATGGCCAGCGAATGTCTATGCGATTGATGGGGCAGCAACGATAAAAGTCTTAAAACAACGACGAGATGATATGCTATTATATGCTGAGGGATTATACGGTTATTTGGCACAAAAAGTAGATGTTTTAGGGACGGAGAAGAAAGACTATTTTTTGGTAAAGCGAATAGATGCGGAGCATACCAAAGTGATGGTTTTTGATACCAATAAAAAAGTAGATAAAATAAAAGAGGTCTTATATTCTCGGATTTTTAAAACTAGTGAAACTAAAGAAATTATTTTGTACGGTTTTGGAGATGATGATATTTTTGAAATTACAGGAGAGGTTGCCGATGGTATTATTATCAGAGCGGTTGGGGGCTTAGGAGAAGATACCTTTAAAGATAATTCATCAGTAAAAGAAGGTTCTTCTAAAACTTTGATTTATGATGCAAAAGAGGAAAAAACTAATTTGGAACTTGGTAACGAAGCTAAAAACCTAATTTCTGACCGACCAGAATTTAATCAGTACAATCACCGAGCTTGGGATTATGAAATGGATTTTGCCACACCAATTATTAAGGTTGGTGGCAATCCAGATGATGGTACTTTATTGGGTGCTAGTGTCACTTTTACTAAATATGGTTTCAAAAAAGACCCTTATGCTGCTGTTCAAACCCTTAGTGGAGATGTTGCTTTAGAAACAGGCGCTTTTGCTTTTCGTTATTCAGGGGAATTTATTGATGTATTTAATAAGTGGGAATTTTTAGTTGACGCGGAATTAAGAGGGCCACTTTATGCCAGAAATTATTATGGTTTAGGTAATGAAACAGTTAATGATGAAGAACTATTAGGGGCTGATTTTCATCGAATTCGACATCGTTTATACAGTATCTATCCTGCTTTTAAAAAGCGATTTGCAGGCGAAGCAGGTGGCTTTTCTTTTGGTCCGCTATTAGAATTGAGCGAAATTAAACGAACGGAAGGCCGATTTATTGATGAAATAGGAGATGGGCTAGACCCTGAAATTTTTAATAATCAAACCTTCGCAGGTGCTAGAATGGCTTTTAATTATCTGAATTTAGATGTACTGAGTTTGCCAAATAGAGGTATTGATTTTAATACGGCAATAAGTTATCGAGTGAATACGGGCGGTAATACGAATGATTTTGTCAACCTAAAAGCAGACTTAGCCATTTATCAAAATATAGGCCCTCCAGGCATTTTAACTTTAGCGACTAGGGCAGGTATAGAACATAATTTTACCGAAGATTTTGAATTTTATCAAGCGGCTGTTTTAGGCGGTAATGGACCAACCCCTAACCTTAGAGGATTCCGAAGGGACCGTTTTGCTGGACAAACTGCTTTTTATCAAAATATAGATTTACGCCTAAAATTATTTGATATTAAAACGAAAGCCTTGCCACTTTCTATGGGCATCTTTGGTGGCTTCGATTATGGACGGGTTTGGATTGATGACGAAGATTCTGATAAATGGCATACGGCTGTCGGCGGTGGTTTATTCTTTGCGCCTTTTGATATTTTGGCGATTAATTTTTCTTATTTTAGAGGAGATGGAAAAGTGAATCGGTTTAGTTTTGGGGGTGGATTTTTCTTTTAATGATTAGGATATACAAGCAATTCGTTTTAAAAAATATTATTTTTGTTTAAAATAATTGATTTATGGCAACTATAAAACTACAAGAAAACGAGGGATTGAATGATTTAATCAAGAGTGTTGAGCAATTGGATATAAATAATTTAGAAAAACTTTTAGAGCGAATATTACTAATTCGAGCTAAAAAAATTGCTCCTACTATAAGCAAAAAAGAGGCAAATTTATTAACAATTATTAATCAACCTATCCCTCAGAAATTATTAAAAGGGTTTAAGAAACTGGATACTATTAAAAAGGAGCGAACCCTTTCTGAGAAAGAGTATCTTAAATTAACTAAAATATTAGATGAACTAGAAAAATTAAATGCCGATAAATTGGTGGCTTTAGCTGTTTTATCTAAAATTCAAGGAAAACCATTGAAGCAATTAATGACTCAGTTTGGAGTTGGACCTAATCTTCCTTATGGCTAAGAAAAAAATCACAAAAAAAGAAAAAGAATTTATTAGAAAAAGAGCCAAAGGATGTTGTGAATACTGCGCTTATCCAGAATATTATGCGAATCAATTTTATGCGGGCGAACATACTCATCCTTCAAGTAAAGGAGGAATAGATGATGTGAAAAATTACGCTTTAGCTTGCCAACCTTGTAATAATCATAAATATAATAAAACCGAAGGATTAGACCCTGCAACAGGTAAGGTAGTGCCGCTTTTTAATCCAAGGCAACAAAATTGGTTAGACCATTTTGTTTGGAGTCCAGATTTGATTCTAATCCATGCTGTTACACCAATTGGTAGAGCTACGATACACACTTTGCATTTGAATAGGGAAAGTTTGCAAAGAATGAGGGCAGTTTTACTTTTAATTGACGAACATCCTCCTAAACATCTTAGATTAGGAGGATGAAAACACTTATGTATTTATCTAATACCCCACAGCCCGCCCATCAAAACTTCGAGAATCTGCCGCCCCATAAATAATCCCCTCTTTATAATCCACAAAAATGCCCATCGCTCGACCTTGCGTACCTCGATACCGAATTTTATGCCCCATCATTTCATACATTTTTTGGGTGTCTGGGCTAATCCCTAATTTTTCAAAAGAAGTAATATCTGGTAACCACTGGTGGTGAATTCTTGGTGCTTCAATCGCTTCTGCTACTGTCATTTTATGGTCGATGACATTGAGAATAACCTGTAACGTTGTATTAATAATTGTTCGTCCGCCAGGGCTACCAATAATTAAAACAGGTTTGCCGTTTTTGGCGACAATTGTAGGAGACATACTTGATAGCATTCTTTTTTCTGGTGCAATTAAATTGGGTTTTGTACCAACTAAACCTCTAGAATTGGTTAATCCTGGAACTGGATTAAAATCGCCCATTTCATTATTTAATAAAAAACCTGCACCTGCGACCGTAATTTTAGACCCATAACTTTGTTCTAAAGTATAGGTCAACGAAACTGCATTGCCTTCCTTATCTACGACCGAAAAATGAGTGGTTTCTTCACTTTCTGTTACCAACAAATTTTGATTGAATGTAGCAGAATCACTTTCCATTGCTTTGAACCAATTGATATGTGGTCTTAATTCATCCGCATAAGGTTTAGAAATCAATTTTTCAATCGGCATTGTTGGATTAAATAAAGGGTCGCCAATATGTTCTGCTCTATCCGCAAAGGCAGTCCGCATTACTTCTGTTATAATATGAAGGTATAAAGCAGAATTATGGCCTAAATCTGCTAAGTTGAATCCTTCTAAAATATTAAGCATTTCTACTACGGCTACTCCGCCAGAACTTGGTGGAGGCATTCCATAAATATCATAGCCTTTATAAGTGCCGTGAATAGGCTTTTGTTGGGTTGGTTGATAGGCAGCAAGGTCTGCTTCGGTAATTAGACCGCCATGTTCTTTCATAAAATCGGCGATTAATTTCGCCGTTTTTCCTTTATAAAAACCATCTCGCCCGTCTTTCTGAATGCGCTTTAAAGTCGCTGCTAAATCTGGTTGTTTCCATAATTCTCCCGGCGCATATAATTGACCATTTTTTAAAAATGCTTTTTTCGTAGCATCATAAACAGCATCGGTTTCCTTCCTCATTCTTTTCAGAAATCTTTGCATTGCCCAAGTGGAAGGGAAGCCTTTTTCTGCTAAATCAATCGCAGGTTGCACTAAATCTGCCCAAGGCAAAGCCCCCATTTTTTGATGGGCATCCCAAAGACCAGCAACCGTTCCTGGTACACCGACTGATAATGGTCCTCGATGATTGGAATTGTTTTTTACTTTTCCAAGCTTGTCTAAATACATCGTTTGCGTAGCGGCTTTTGGCGCTTTTTCTCTAAAATTAAAAGTCGTTTGCTCCCCATTTGCCCCATGATAAACTAAAAAACCGCCACCGCCAATATTTCCTGCTGAAGGTAAGGTGACCGCTAAAGCAAAAGCAGTTCCTACGGATGCGTCTATCGCATTGCCCCCTTTGGCTAAAATGTCTTTGCCTACTTGCGACGCTAGATAATGACTACTCACAACCATCCCATTTTTGGAAGGAATTGGGGTACGTCCACCTTGTGCTAATAATTGAAAAGAAAAGAAGGTCATTAAGACCACAAAAAGATAAGAAGTGTGAATTTGGTAGTTCATATTTAGTTATTTTCGTAGGACGAAGGTAGTTTTTTTACCATTGATTTTACAGAATATATTACTTTTTCCTACTATCTATCACTAATAATCTTGTTAAATCTTAGATTAATCCTGTTATCCTGTAAAAATGATATTAAGAATTTATAAAGTTACCGTCCCTAAAGATTTGCATACAGAGTTTGAAGCAAAATTTAAAGTAGTAGCGACTACTTTGCAAGTGGAGTACGAAGGCTTATTATCCGTAGAAATTGCTCGTCCAAGTGAATGGAAACCCTTAGAATTTATGATGATTTCAAAATGGGAGACGGTAGCACATATTAAAAAAATGGCGGGCGAAGATTGGAATCTTATAATATTAAACAGGTAATAAGCATTTTTGAATTGAATAGAAAAGAAGTTTTATCTATTATTCAATCCATTCTAGTAATCCATTTTAAGGTTGTTGCTAGGCCCACTTTTTGGGAAACTATTTTAGTGGCATTAAATGCAAACTTTAAAGTTTTAGGCTTTTTAATTGAATTAGAACAATTAACTCAAATGAGACTTATAAAAAGAAATCTTAATTATTGAACATAAGTATTTGGACAATTTTAAAAACATTTTTATTTATTTAAATAATTGATTATCAATTACTTAAAACAAGTTAAGTGTCGAATAAATATGTCCGAGTACTTAAGTACCTACTATTAAATAATCGTCACTTTTGATTCAGGCTATTTTTTCGCTAGACGAGGCATGAAGAAGTGTCAACTTCTGAACCGCAAAGCGGACGGGATGGCTTGCATAGCCCCGCTACGGAAATATTTTTTAACC
>JBGCFJ010001211.1:0-5815 GCA_045106885.1 Saprospiraceae bacterium | reverse complement strand
CGGTTTTTTGTACATCTACATACGCTTTAGACCGAATTTCTCCTGCCACCACTACTAATCCAGTTGTACAAAGTGTTTCACAAGCGACCTTTGAATCAGGGTCTTTTGCTAAAAAAGCATCAATAATGGCATCAGAAATCTGGTCA
The DNA here is from genome assembly GCA_045106885.1 of Saprospiraceae bacterium. GTDB lineage: Bacteria > Bacteroidota > Bacteroidia > Chitinophagales > Saprospiraceae > JAFMDF01. Next base: position 5,669 of record JBGCFJ010001211.1, on the reverse strand, counting down.
GAAACTTTGTCTGGATGTCCTTCCGATACAGATTCGGAAGTGAATAAATAAGGCATTTTATGATTGTATTTTAAGTTAAAAATAGATTAAGCATCTTAATATTTAACCTCTAGTACCAAAAATTAAACTCCCAACACGTATCATAGTACTCCCCTCTTCGATGGCAATTTTATAATCCCCCGACATTCCCATAGAAACCTCTTTAAAGGTTGGCTGGTCTTTAAAGAAATTATTTTCTAATAGCCGAAAATACTTCATTAATAACTTGAATTCTCCTCGAACCTGCTCATAATTTTTAGTAAAAGTGGACATGCCCATTACGCCAACAATTCTGATATTTTCTAATGTTTTAAACGTATCAGAATTTAATAACGCAGTAGCTGAGTCTACATTTAAACCAAACTTAGTTTGTTCCTCCGCAATATGAAATTGTAGTAAACAATCAATGACTCTATCGTGCTTTTTTGCTTGTTTATTGATTTCTTTTAATAATTTCAGGCTATCAATCGCATGAATAAGCGTGATAAAAGAGGCAATTTGTTTTACTTTATTAGTTTGTAAATGTCCGATAAAATGCCATTCAATGTCTTTAGGTAATACGGCATGTTTCTCTACTAATTCTTGCACTTTGTTTTCACCAAATATTCGTTGTCCTTGTTGGTATATTTCCAGTAGTTTTTCAACTGGTTTTGTTTTTGAAACGGCAACTAGTTTTGTGTCTGTTGGATTAATTTCTGTTAAAATCTCTTGTAACATTTACGTTGTTTATTTTGTAGCCACCTAATTTATTAGGTAGGCTTTAAGTGACGACACAGAAATAAATTGAGCTATACTACTTGTTCTACTTCGTCACTAATTGAATAAAAATCAAAATTTTGTAAAAGTCAGCCCAATAAATTGGGTGACTACTAAATAATCTCTTGGTTTTCTTTACCAAATTTCCAAATAATGCTCCCTAAAATGCTGATACCAAATAGTAATAAAAAGAGATTGAGTACCCATCCTCCATTTAGCAAAGAAGATAAAGCGCATAGGAATAAGCTAACTCCTCCTACGGTTAAAGCATAAGGCAATTGGGTCCTAACGTGTTCTATATGGTCGCAACCACAAACAATAGAACTTAGGATAGTCGTGTCAGATATAGGGGAACAATGGTCGCCAAATACTGCCGCTGCAAGAACAACAGAAATTACATGTGCTAATAACCCTTGACTTATTTCCAAATCCATGCCCGCTGCTTGACACATTGCCCAAGTCATCGGGATAACAATAGGATATAATATCGCCATTACGCCCCAACTAGACCCTGTAGAAAAAGCAATGGTGGCCGCTAAAATAAATACCAAAACAGGCATTAATTTAGGATACACAATATCTTCCAAAGAGGTAGAAAGATAAGTAGCCGTATGCAATTCTCCAATTGTAGTTGCCAAAGCCCAAGAGAATACTAATATCAATAAGCCTGGTAATATCATCTTTAAGCCCAAGATTATGGTATTGACTGTTTCTGTTGCCGTCATAATTTTAGCCCAGACGGTCATTATCATTGCGACTAATAAACTACTAAAGGAAGCCCACAGCATAGCCGCATAGGAATCTGCCTGCCCCAAAATTTTACCTATTTTTAAAAAGAAACCGCCATCTTGCCCTGGTAAAGCAGTCATTTGGGCAAAAATAACTGACCAAGTCGGAGCAGCTACTGGTATATTCAAAGCAATCATTTCCTGATAAATATTTTGTAATCCAGTATCGACTAACCCAAAAATAGTCATGCTGATGAGTATGATAACTGGTACGACTGCTTGATACCATTTTACCTTAATTCCTTCAATGGGTTTCAATGTACTTTCTATGGTTCTATTCTTATTTGCAAGTGTTGCTGATACTGATTTTGACAACCTATTTTTATGTTCTACTTCATACATCGCTCCGAAATCTCTTTTAGAATAGATGAGCATAAAAATGAACAGTAGCGTCAAAAAAGGATAAAAAGAATATTGCAAAGATTGAAGAAAAAAAGTATAAGCATTTCCTTCTCCTGTATAACCAATTAATGATTGCAAACCCGAATCAATATATCCTAATTCTGCCCCTATCCAAGTAGAAATAAAGGCAATAGCTGATACGGGGGCTGTTGTACTATCCACTATATAAGCTAGTTTTTCTCTGGAAACCTTAAATTTATCTGTTATTGCCCGCATGGTATTGCCAATAATAAACATATTAGCATACCCATCAAAAAAAATAACCATACCCAATAACCACGTCGTTAATTGGGCACTCCGTGCAGACTTCGCATAGTTGGATAACCAGTTCACAATGCCACTCATCCCACCATTTCGAGTAATTAAAGCAACCATTCCACCAATAAGCAATGAAAATACAATGACTGATAAATTACCTGTATTGGCTAAGGCGCTAATCATATAATAGTCTACAACTTTTAGCAGACTTTGAAGGCTATAGTAAATGGAATCTATTCTCAGACCACTCGCAATAAAAGAACCAGACCATAATCCCAAAAAAAGCGAGATAACAACTTCTTTGGTCAATAGCGCAAAAAGAATAGCAATCAATGGGGGTAAAATAGATAACCATAAAGGAATATATTTAATCCGATAGCCTCCTTTTTCTAATTTGGCAATATGATAAAGTTGGTAAGCGCCTGTTTCTTTTTGTAATAGGACTAACTTTCCTGAAAAATCTGCTATTAAAGGCAGACGAGCCTTCCCTTCCTCAAATTGAAAGGATTGAATTTTTTTATTCACCTCAAAAAGAGCTGTTCCTTGGAGACCATCAGCAACTAAATAGATTTCTTCTTGGTTTGATACTAGTTTAAAATCATCAATAGCAGGCGCTAATTGTTCTGCTTGTGCAAAACTAAAAATGGCGAAAAACCATAAGTTAAAAAGAAAAGCTATCGAGCTTTTAGGCATACATTATCCTTATGTTTCTTAAAAAGCATAAAACATAGTTCTGACAGGAATACCAGAACTATGTTTTATGTTGGAAAATTACCCGTTTAAGTATTCAGGTAAATTTAAATTAACAACTACATTCTAGCAAATTAAGCTATATTCGTTAAAATAACTCCTTACCTCTGTGGTAAAAAATAAATGCTGCTTGCCCACATAAGTTGTCAGTTTATTTTTGTTATACTACTTAGTCTTGCAAAGCTTGTTTAGCAGCTACTTCAAAAATGTACCCCGCTGTCCAAGGACGATATGCTTCCTTTCTATCGTCTGGCAAGTCTTTCCATCCTGTAATACTACCTCGACATTGCGCAGCGCCACATCGACATTGCATAGGAAAATGCTCAATTTTATAATTCCTCATTGCATAATCGAATGCCAATTCTTCTCCTTCTGCAATATCTTTGACGGCTACAAAATCATGCCCACCTGTTTCATTGACAGAAATGCCACAATTAGGGTCGCAAGAATGATTGAGTTTATGAGTAATCTCTGCATGTAAAGCCCATACATTTTCTCCTATTTGAGCTGCATGAGAATGATTACCACCAAATATTTTAATAATATCTCCCCGCATTACTCTATCTCCTTTTTTGAAGGATTTGGTTGCAAAAACCCCTTCTCCTTTATTAGGAAAATGCTTCAATTCGTAGCCTGCTTCTTGCCGTTTTGGCGCAGGTTGACTGCCATTTAACAAATACAAAAAATATTCATATCTATCTCCTAAGAAATCCTTTGCCTTGTCTAGCATATCCTCCATGGTTAAATCAGTAGGATATAATTCAGATAAATTAGATCTTTTAAATAATGGAAAGGCTAAAGTAATTGTAAGGATGTAGAATAAATCATGGTCCATCTTATAGGTTTGCCGACGAGGACGAGACCAATCCGTTTGGATAGCTGCTTGGTGCTTTTTCAATAACATCCAATGCGGAATAAAACAGTTCCATAATCTTTGACTGACTACTTCTATTTGTTCGTAAGGTATTTCTGGAAAATAACCAATTAGTAATTCGGATAGCGGGTCAAATTGTAGTAAACTATCTAAAGTGTAATCGCCTAATATGGTCGGATAGCCAAATTTAGCCACTAAGCGATAAATCGCTGTTCCTAAGTCTCTTAATACTTGTAAAGGTTGAAGGAAAGTGGGTACATTTTTGAGTTCTAATGTAGAATCTAAATCTGTTAGAAAAACTTCTTTTGTGGCAAAATTATATTCAAAATTACTCCACTCAGAAGAATACCGATATAGACCAGCAGCAGAAAAATCGTGTACTAATTTGCCTATTTTTCTAGCTAATAAATTGATAGTTTGTAGTCTAGTAGTTTCTAATGCGGGGTCACCACTCAAACCCAATGATGCTCGAATTCGGTCAAAATAAGCATCAACCGCCGCATTCTTTCCTCTATGCACCCCATCCCCATACTGAATACAAGATAAACGTACCGTATCCGTTTCTGGAGATAAATTGACAACTGCCCCCATTGGCTTTCCATTAAATTGGTAATGCTCTCCGTAATTGATGACCATAAACGGAATCATGGTTGGCACGCCATGTTCCAATAATATTTTCGCACTATTATATTCTAAAATAGCTCTTTCATGCAAAATACCTCCAAGTGGTGCCGCTGCACTATAGGCAATCATGTACTCCCCTTCTTTATTAAAACCGATATGCGGAAAAGTTAACATACTTTCCAGAGTATCTTGAGTCGGAGGTGTTGGTTCTTCGCTATTCAAATTGGCTAAAACACCTGAATGAATTTTTCCCTTTGGGCGAGGATTCCAAAAACCAACGCCCTTCATTTTTGCTGCTTTTAAGGGTTGATTTTTAGTAAAAGCATCTTCTTGTAGCACATACCAAGCAGTACGTCCTGGTTGTTTAAAAGGAGGTACCGCTTCCCAACCTAAAGTAGCTATTAATTGCTTATAATCTTCGGTTGATATATCAATATCTTCAAATTGGTGGGTAATCTTAAAATTAATCTTTTGAGACATAAAATAGTTTTATTTTTTGATTATAATAATTTTTTATTTTTAGTCAATCAACATTAAAATTAAGGCTTGCATTTCTCACCGTAGTATCAAAATTAATTAGCGCTCGCAAGCTCCATATTTTGTTTCGACTGATATTTTTTCTTTGTAATTGTTGAATACGCTATCGAAGTATTTTCATTCACTACCTCCTTTTCAGGTATTAGATTATGCTCCTTCGTTGACGATGATTCTGGTATAGCTAATGGCTCATGCTCTTGTGGCATTTTCACCAAAGGATGAAAAGAATTACCTAATCCTACTAGTAATCCTAATTGATTAATGACAGAGGAAGTAATAATTCCAAAACCGAAAAAGAAAGCCCCTCCTATAGTGATAGCACTAGGTACTACCGAGGACATTATATTATTGGTCATATACTTGTCAAACTCTTGCCCCAACTCAAAAATAAAAGGTAATTGTTCTAGGCCTTCATTCATTAAAACAAGCTGTGCGGTATCCGTAGCAATCGTAGAAGCCCCTCGAAGTGAGATAGAAACATCTGCTTTTTTGAGGGCAATTGAATCATTAATTCCATCTCCAATAAAGCATACTTTTTTGTTTTCCTTTTGCAACATGCCTATTAGACTCGCTTTATCTTCAGGCAAGACTTCTGCAAAGTAATTATCAATACCTAGTTCTTTAGCTAAATACCTCGTAGG
>JBGCFJ010001210.1:0-6231 GCA_045106885.1 Saprospiraceae bacterium | reverse complement strand
CGGGTTGTATTTGGATGAATTTTGAAGTTGTACTAGGCAAAAAACGCAGACATAGCCTTTGCTATGGCGAGTATTTTTAACGACGTACAGCTTTAAAAGTCGCCAAATTACCCGACAATATTAACTGGACGGACTACTTAGTAACGGAAAAAAAATAATTTGAAATTATTTCGTCGTTACTTAACTCTACTTTGTCACTTTAAAATAATGTTTGGCTTAGATATGCCAAATTTTTAAAATTTGGCATATCTAGGGTTTTCAAACCAAAGTTAAACTTTATTTTTTAGTTTTTTCAGAACAAAAAAATAATCTAACAAAGTAGAATTAAGTAATGCGGATTGATTAATCGGATAAAATTTTTAGCTTGAATTTTTTCGATAGTTTCTGCCAAAAAACCAATGTCTAGCACCGCTACGGATTTATTTTTTGGTAAAAAATAGCATGAGGAAAGTCAATTCCGAACCGCATAGCGGGTGGGATGGCTTAAGGCTGCTACAAAATTACCCGATTAATTGAGCGGCATGACTTAACTCATATATGCAAAGTAGAAAAACATAAAAAATCATAATATCAAACCGTGTCTCTCCGTGTCAAGAAATAAAGATTTTTTTCATTAGAAACTCTAATTGTTTATGGAAAATTAATCCTAGCAGATTCCATTCCTCGCAGATTAATTACCATTTAACCTAAAATAAAAAACATAAAAAACTAAACATGTTCTGGAGAAAAAAGAAACCTAAATATCAAACAACTCAAATAACCGACGCTAATTTTAACGAGCTAGTTGCACAGTCTAAAATACCTGTTTTAGTTGATTTTTATGCAGACTGGTGTGGTCCTTGCAAAATCTTAGGACCTATTATAGACGAGTTAGCGGAAGCGTATGATGGTCGAGCCTTAGTTGTCAAAGTGAATACAGCGTACAATCCAAAATTGAGTCAACACTTTAAAATAAAGTCGATTCCTACCATTTTATTTGTTCATAAAGGGGAACTAGTCGAACGGTATTCAGGGCTGGTGCCGAAACCTAATTTGGAAGAAATATTAGAGGAATATATTGCGGAAGGGTGAGCAGTAGGCAGTAGCTATTTATCCTAAATTGTGGAGCGGTTGAAATGGTTATATTGCTAGGGGAGCTAAAATAAAATGAATTAAAGGACACCCTTAAGAGTTTATACTCCTACCCCATTAAGAGTTTATTTTAATGAAGGAGAGCATAATATATATTTAGCAAGTATTAATAAAAAATCAAATTCAGATCAGAATAAAGATATAAAAAAAGCAGGTAGTATTATAAAGACCTTAATTACGCTAAACAAAGACTAAACACTAACCAATAAAAATTAAGAAAACAAGTCAAATATATCAATCCAAAAATCTATTTCTGGCATCATTTTTGAACTATATAAACCATCAATAATGATTGACTTTTCCCTCCAAAATGACTTCCCAAATTGATATAAAAAAAAATTAAAAAATAGTTGCACTTTAATTCAATCTTGGCACTGTTTTTGAACTATAATAAATATATTAAGTGATTATCATTTTCCTCCCAAAATCACTATTAAAAATAACCTCCCATTAAGTAAATTCCATTATTTAAAAATCAAGTATTTTCCATCAAACATTAAATTTACAGTTAAGCATTTTCCATCGTATTAAAATAACCTGATTAAAAGAAATCGAGGTTACAAAATTTGAAATAAGACATAAAAAAAGCGACCAAAAAGCATGTCTGCCTTTGGCCGCATTTACATAGCGCTGTCTAAAACGACATTATTTTAGTTGTTCATTTAGTAGCTTGAGAAAAGTAAAAAAACGCAAAAAAAATTATAATCTAATCACCTCAATTTTCTTAACAGCTATCCCCTCTTTCGTGGCAACATGTAAAAAATAAGAACCAGGTACCCAATTTGCAGTATTGATTGTTTCGTCTACAGCAGAAACCTCTTTAGTAGTAGACATCATTTCAATTCCTCCTGCAGAATATACAGAAATTTTGATAGAACCTCTACCTTGTAATGCTCTTTTCACTTTAAAATATTCAGTCGTTGGATTAGGAAAGACAGCAATTTCTATACCTTGTGGTACAACTTCGGTTAAAGCAGTGGTTGCATCTACCTCAAAAGATTTAGTAATTGAACAACCATTGGCATCTTGAATAGTCACTTCATGCGTACCAGGTGCAAAATTAGAACCATATTGCTCTGTTGTTCCGTCACTCCAACTAAACTCATAATCAGGAGTTCCTCCCATAATAGCCACCTTCACATCATTATGTAAAACCGTTAATTCCGCTTCTAAAGCATTTGGTGCTCTCATTTCAAAATCAAAAGTTGTTACACATCCTTTGGCATCTATCACTTCTAAAATATGCGTACCTGTAGCTAATCCATCAACTATTAAAGCCGTTTCTCCATTTGACCACTGTGTCTCATAAGGGAAATTTCCACCTTGTAAAGCTACTTCAATATGTCCATTTTCACTTCCATCACAAGTAGCAGGATTAATATTAGCATCTACTAAAGAAATTGGAGCTACATTTTGAATATTTTGGCTAATAACTACTTGACAACCAATTCCATCAGTGATTGTCGCTGTGTATTCACCAGCACTTAAATTTTCAATTTTTGCTCCTTTCGCACCCGTATTCCATTCAATTTCATAAGTACTTGTCGTATTAACTACTAGAGCAATCATTCCTTCTCCTTTATGACAAGCATCTTCTTCTAATGCTGCAACTGTAGCCTGTGGCGCTTCATGGGTCGTTATTACGATTTCCGAAGTGGCAATACATTGGTTTAAAGTATCCTTGATAATCATGCTGTAAATTCCTTCCGTATTTACAGTCAAAAATAAGACATTACTGTTCGGAATTGCTTCCCCGTTTCTGGTCCATTCAATGGTAGAAGTAGCATTTAACGTTGAATTCCCCCCACTAATAGTAGTCGTTGGTTGGTTACAAGTTAACATGGTAGGTGTAGACAAATTAACTGCTGGTCTAGCAGCTTCCTCCACTTTAGTAAACGTCGCATCAGTACATCCAGTAATGGTGTCTGTGACCATTAAAGTATAAAAACCTGCAGCATCCACTTCAATTTCTCTAGCAGCTACATCAGAAATAATATTGCCATTATCTGTTACCCAATTAAACACAGTGTTTTCAGAATAAGCTCCATTATTAGCAGATAAAGTCAAAGAAGTTTGTGCACAATTTAACACATTATCATTATCAATTCTAGCTGCAATTTCAGGTGTTCCTTCTACTTTAATAGCCTGAATAGTCACACATTCTGTTTCCAAATCTCTAACCGTCAACGCATAAGTACCTGCTTGGTCTACACTAATCATTAAATCATTCACTTTATGAATAATATTGCCATCTTCGGTTGCCCATTCCACTAACACATTTTCTGTTAAAATAGAAGCAGTCGCATCAATCATTACAATTTCGTGATTACAAGAAATAGCTGGAGTTGCCGCAAAAGAAATAGTAGACGAAGCAGTTTGGTTAATGATTACTGACGCAGTCGTGCTACATCCATTGCTATTGCTGATAGCTACTTCATAAATTCCTGGTGTGGTTACAGTTGGATTAGCTAAGTTAGAAGTGAAATTTTCTGGTCCTGTCCAATTAAAATTTAAATCTGTTCCACTATACACTACTTTAAGTTCGCTAGTAGGATTCGCACAAGTTAAATCATTCGCTTTTAATTCAAATATTGGTAAATCTGTTTGTGCCTCAACAGTAAAATGCTCTGTCGTCACACAACCATTTTGATTAGTGACGGTCAATTGATAGGTACCTGCTTCTGAAACATCAATAGTTTGGTCATTGCTAAAAATGCCATTTGTACTTTCCCAAGCATACATTTGGATATTATCGTTAGACAAAGCTTTCAAGGTAACCTGAGGATTTGCACAAGTAATAGCTTCACCTTTAATCGCAACAACAGGTGTAGTATAATTAGCATCTACAATTACTTCTATCGTCGTAGTACAACCAGCACCTTTTCCTGCTACTAATTGATAAACACCCGGCATATCCACTGTAGGTGTTTTGTCAGTAGACTTAAAATCGTTAGGACCAGTCCAGTTGTATGCTAAATCTAAATCTGCTGTATTGACAACAAAAGTAGTAGTTGGGTGATTACAATCTAAGGTACCACCTTTAGCCACCAATGTTGGTACTATATTTTCTTTTGAAACAACGATGTTAGTTTCACTAGTGCAACCATTAATAGCCGTTACTTCCAAATGGTAAGTTCCTGCATCTGTGACTGTAGGATCCTGTGCATTTGATTGAAAACCATTAGGCCCTATCCAACTATAAGTAACTGTAGTAGAAGCCTTTGCACTTAATTTAGTATTGATTGCCCCACAAGTAATAATAGCATCTTGAGCAGTAATTATTGGTGCTGCATAATCCGCAATTACGCTAACGGTCGTTTCATTCGTACAACCATTGATAGCAGTCACTTTTAGCTGATAGTCGCCTGCATCTGTAACGGTTGGATTTTGTGCATTTGATTGGAAGTTATTAGGCCCTGTCCAATTATAAGTAACTTCTGTAGAAGTCACCGCATTTAATTGAATATTGGTTGATTCACAATCAATAATAGCATTTTGAGCAGTAACAGTAGGTATAATATTATCCGCAATTACGCTCACAATCGTTTCATTCGTACAACCATTGATAGCAGTCACTTTTAGCTGATAGTCGCCTGCATCTGTAACGATTGGATTTTGTGCATTTGATTGGAAGTTATTAGGTCCTGTCCAATTATAAGTAACCGTAGTAGAAGTTGTAGTACTTAATTGTGTATTTACTTCACCACAAGAAATAATAGCATTTTGAGCAACAATCGTTGGTATCGTATTCTCCGCAGTCACTTCCACAACTGTCTCTGAAGTACAACCATTCTCCGTCACTGCCTTAACGGTATAATTTCCTGCTTGTTCAACCATTGGATTCTGTAAAGTAGAAGTGAAATTATTTGGTCCTGTCCAGCTATACTCCGCAATAATACCCGCACTAGCAATTAATTGAATTCTTGAATTGGCACAAGTAATCACACCACCTTGAGCCACCAATTCAACATTTTCTGCATTTTCTACCACCTCAATACTTTCCTCACTCGAACAACCATTAGTTCCCGTTAAAGTTACTTTATAAACACCCACTTCATTTACAAAAGGATTTGCCGCAGTAGTTGAATAACCATTTGGACCAGTCCATTGGTAAGTTGAAATATTATTATTAGTAACTAAATTAATCGTTGTATTAGTGGTTGCACAAGTTAAAGCTTCCGCAGCTAAAGTAGCGGTAGGTTCAGAAAAATCTTCTCTAACAGTAACCGTATCACTCACTACACATCCCGTATCTTCATTACTAATAGTTAAAACATAAGTGCCTGATTCAGAAACAGCAATCGTTTCTTTTCTGACATTACCATATAATCTACCGTCAATAGTCGTCCATAAATAATTATAAGAAAAACTATTAGGAGAATCGCTACCATCTAAGGTAACAATAGGTTCTGCACAGCCAATAATTTGGTCCGCACCTGCACTCATTGCAAAAGGCTCTGAACCATTTACTGTCACTTGCACATTTGTCTTCGCTCCTTTAGCATCTGTAATAGTACAGCCATAAACACCAGCAGTAAGGTTGGTTAAATCTTTAGTAGTCAGCCCATTGCTCCATTGATAAGTATAAGGCGTTTGTCCATAACTAACCGTTAAGTCAATAGCACCATTTCTTTGATGACAAGCTTCGTCCTCAACAGTAGCGTTTGCTTGAAAGGGAAAATTAGCACTACCACTTCCACCTAAACAATTAGCATTTGCAATTCGAGAACGAATTAACTCGCCAGGCAATACACCAAAACCACTAGCTAAATTAATACCTGGATTAGACGCAGACAAATCACAATCATTGGTCCATTGTGGATTTAAATGACAATAGCTCATCACAGTTCCTCCTGTAGTCGCAGGCTCAGCTCCTTGGTCGCAGTTTCCTTCTGGACACCAACAATTGTCGATTGGGCCAGTTGACCATAAACAACTATGTGTATGAGGAGAGCCTAAGTTATGACCAATTTCGTGTGTTACCGCATAAGCAGTCCAAGAATAGGTAGGAAAATCTTTATAATTAGTGGTAATATTGGTATATCCAAGTGCTTTTTCTTTATTGCATAAGGCATCGATATTAGCAGAGCCAACATTGGG
>JBGCFJ010000121.1:0-2360 GCA_045106885.1 Saprospiraceae bacterium | reverse complement strand
CCTTATGAGTATGATTTTGGAGATGGTAATGGTTTTGTAGCTACCCCAACTTTAAACGGTTTGGATACAGGAGATTATACCGTCATTGTTAGAGATGATAGCGGTTGTACGACTACGCTTGAAGCCATTGAATTAGATGATAGAGCCTTAAATATTACTGTTGGTGATATTACGAACCCTACTTGTGGAGATTTAACGAATGGGTCAATTGAAATTTCTGCGGATAATGCTGTAGGTGTATTGACTTTTGATTTTAATGATGGTAATGGTCCTTTAGACCCGACTTCATTGAACGTATTAGATGCAGGAACTTATATTATAGATGTTTTTGATAGTGAAGGTTGTACAAGTAATCCTGTAGAATTTACATTGACCAAACCAGAACCAATTAACGGTATTCTTGAAGCCAGAAGGAGTTCTTGTAATGGTGCAAATGATGGTACTGCTATTATTACTCCAACAGGTGGCGTTCCTGATTACACCTATTTATGGAGCAATGGTGCAACTACTCGGAGCGTCAGCAATTTGGCACCAGGCACTTATACTGTAACAGTTACAGATGCAAATGGCTGTACTTACGAAGCGACTTCCACCCCAATTACAGACCCTCCAGTTTTAACAGCTAGTGTTGCTAGTGTGCAAGACGTAAGTTGTCCAGGTGAAGCCAATGGTCAGATAGAATTGATGGTAAATGGTGGAACCATGCCCTATTTATATAGTTTAGATGGCATTCTTTTTCAAGATGGAACAACCTTAACAGATTTAGCGATTGGTGACTATGATATAATAGTTGCAGACAATAATGGTTGTACAGTCATGGTGAGTGCATCTATTAACAGTCCTGCTACTATTTCTTTTGATGTGAGTTCCACTACCAATATTTGCTATGGCGAACCTGTCACTTTTACAAATACTTCCGTCTTTACACAAGGGAATATTACATCAGTTACGTGGGATTTTGGCGCAGAAACAGCAACAGGTGATAACCCGACCACTAGTTTTACCTCTATTGGAAACCCAACGGTTACTTTAACTATCATGACAGATTTAGGGTGTGAAACGGAACTAACACAAGTATTAGATATTGCTGTAGAGCCTTGTTGTGACCAAGATAATGGTGTCAGTTTTATCCCATTTTTTGAAGACCCCTTATGCAATGGTTCAACAGAAGGTATAATTATCTTAAACCCTTTCTCTATTGTTCCTATTACTAATATCGAATGGGATAATAACGAAAATACAGAAATCCTAGAAAATTTACCTGCTGGTGCCTATACCGTTACGGTTACCAATGATGCAACTTGTGTAGATTCTATAACGATTGTTTTAGAAGAACCCAATCCTATAAATGCGACATTTGACTTGACTAACCCAACCTGTGATGTTGCTACCAATGGAGCTATAATGATTGAAGCAACAGGGGGTACACTAGACCCAAATGGTACTTATGACTTCGATTTTGGCGATGGTTTTTCCACTGAAAATACGCAAGCTAATTTAGCTTTTGGTAATTTTTCTATTGACATAAGAGATGATAATAATTGTATCGTTACGGTAGATACCGATTTGATTGTACCTGATACGTCCCCAATTAATGTATCTTTAAACTTAGTGCCACCTACTTGTGAAGCTGCTTTCAATGGGGCTATTGCTTTTGTAGCGACAGGGTCAGGTAGTGGAATAGGCGCTAACTTTGTGTACGATTTTGGCGATGGTTTTACCCCCAATAATAGTTCCGAAAATTTAGCTTTTGGAGATTATTCTTTAACTGTTCGAGATGCAGATAATTGTACCTTAACCATAGATACGACTTTAACCGTATCAGAAATTCCACCTATTACTGCGGCTATTGCAATCACTCCCGTTTCTTGTGAGATAGCCACTAATGGTAGTATTAGGGTGAATGCTACAGGCAACAGTGATTTAATGTATAATTTTGGAACTGGTTTCTCAGCTGAAACAGTAGCCGAGAATTTGCCATTAGGAGATTATGCTATTAGAATACGAGATATGGATAATTGCGAATTGACTATAGATACCACTTTAGCCGTATCAGATGTTCCACCAATAACAGCAAATGTAGCCATTAGTAGACCTTCCTGTGCAGAAGCCACAAATGGTAGAATCACCATAGATGCTGTAGGAATCGGTAATAATATGGACTTAGTTTATGATTTTGGCAATGGTTTTGATATTCAGAATGCTTCTGATAATTTACCCGTTGGCGATTATTCCGTTACCGTTCAGGATAGAGATAATTGTACCTTATCTATAGATACATCACTTACAGTAGATCCAGATTTTGTGCCTATCACCGCTACTTTTACTAATATCACACAACCTTCTTGTGGAGGTGGAAT
>JBGCFJ010001209.1:0-6856 GCA_045106885.1 Saprospiraceae bacterium | reverse complement strand
GGTTGTATTTGGATGAATTTTGAAGTTGTACTAGGCAAAAAACGCAGACATAGCCTTTGCTATGGCGAGTATTTTTAACGACGTACAGCTTTAAAAGTCGCCAAATTACCCGACAATATTAACTGGACGGACTACTTAGATGAAGGAATGTAAGTTCCTGAACCGCAAAGCGGACGGGTGGCTGGCTGGGGATGGGTCAAAATGCTTGGCTTGACGGCTATGGGGTGCAAACCCTATGGGCAAGTAGGTGTACTCCTAATTTAGCCCTGAATGGGCGACATAAAAAACAAAATCTATGTCGCCCATTCAGGGCTTGAAATATTTTCGTAGTCTATTATTGCCACAGGGCTTTCGCCCTATGTTACGATATATCACCCCGTTGGGGTCAGGGGTGATTGGTTCTAAAAAATGGAGACTGCTGGTGAGGACATTTTGTCCGCAACCTCTATACTCCTCGCCTCTGGCGAGCGTTTTATGTACTAATACTCGCCAGAGGCGAGCTAATATAGGTTGTGGACTGCAAGTCCTCACCAGCATGATTCGAAAATTAATAGAACCAATCACCCCTGCGTTGGGGTTAAGTCGAATAGACACAACTTTTTGTCGGTTTAACTACCACAAGATTCCCACACTTAATCAAACGAATATTCAAAAATTCTCACCTTTCTTGTATATTTGTTATTGTGCGTAACAATATCGCCTAACGCTTCCAACAATCAACACGAAAACCTACTACCTATGAGGAATGAATTTATCTTTTTTTCAGCAGTCGTCTTAATCGCTTTGGGGCTTTGTGCTTGGCTAATGCAACCGCTTTGGTGGTTATTTCTAGTCTTAGTACCAATCTTAATACTTGGCTTTTATGACTTTTTTCAAAAAAAGGATACTATCCGAAGGAACTACCCTATTGTGGGTAGATTTAGAAAATTGGCAGAAATGATGCGACCAAAAATTCGACAATATTTTATAGAATCGGATATTGATGGGCGACCATTTAATCGACTAGACCGAGAAATTATTTATGCTAGAGCAAATAATGGTAGAGACACCACACCATTTGGCACCCAAAAAGACGTCTATCAAGAAGGCTACGAATGGATGTCGCATTCTATTGCCGCTAAAGATGCGCACGATTTACCGCATAATCCAACAGTAAAAATAGGCAACTATCAATGTAGTCAACCTTATGAAGCGAGTTTATTAAATGTCTCTGCGATGAGTTTTGGGTCATTGAGTAGTCGAGCTGTTTTGGCATTAAATGGAGGAGCTAAAATTGGTGGTTTTGCGCATAATACAGGAGAAGGTGGTTTAAGTCCTTATCACCTAAAGCCAGAAGGGGACATCATTTGGCAAATAGGAACAGGTTATTTTGGTTGCCGAACAAAAGATGGCAATTTTGACCCTGAATTATATAAAACCAATTCCAGCAAGCCTTCTGTAAAGATGATAGAATTAAAACTATCGCAAGGCGCTAAACCTGGGCATGGTGGTATTTTACCCGCTAAAAAAAATACACTCGAAATCTCTAAAATAAGAAATGTAGAACCTGGTACAGCCGTCTTATCTCCCCCTTATCATAAAACCTTTAATACGCCTGTTGGCTTACTTGAATTCTTGCAACAATTACGAGAATTATCTGGTGGCAAACCCGTTGGTTTTAAATTATGTATTGGGCACAAAGCAGAATTTATTAGTATCTGTAAAGCGATGCTGAAAACAGAAATCTATCCAGACTTTATTTCTGTAGATGGTGGCGAAGGAGGAACAGGTGCTGCGCCGATAGAATTTTCGGATTCGGTCGGAATGCCGTTTAGAAGTGCAATGGCATTTGTGTACGATACTCTAGTTGGATTTGATTTAAAACAACATATCAAATTAAATGCTTCTGGAAAAATAGCGACTGGTTTTGATATTTTAAGAGCGATTGCTTTGGGCGCAGATATTTGTTCGAGTGCTAGGGCGATGATGTTAGCGTTAGGCTGCATTCAAGCTTTGGAATGCAATTCTAATTCTTGCCCAACAGGCATTGCAACACAAGATAAAGAAGTGATTAGAGGTTTGGTTGTTACCGATAAAGAGCAAAAAATTGCTAATTATCATGCAGATACCATACTGAGTTTTGTCGAATTATTAGCGGCAGCAGGCGTAGAAAAACCAGAAGATATTACCCGTCGATATTTATACCGACGAGTAAGTGTGCATGAAAGTCGGCGCTTTGATGATTTTTATCCTTATGTGGAAAAAGGTGATTTATTAGAAAGACCTTATCCGAAAGAATATCAGCGGTATATGGATGAGGCTGCCGCTTTGCAGTTTTAAAGTATAAGGTAACTTCAGTTCCCTGTCATTTTTCGGGGAACTGAAGTTCCCCTGTACCTTCAAGTTTCATACAACCAAACTTCTACCTTCAATTAACGTCTATTGAAACTGAACTTTATGCAAAAGACAATTTTATTTTCAACGATTCTATCAATTTGTTTATTAATGGCTTGCCAAGAAACACCGCCACCTGTTTACCAATCTTTCGACGAGTACCCAGTTTATGAAGGAACAGATTTAGGGTTAACCTATACTTCTAAGAAATCTATTTTTAAATTATATGCTCCACCTGCTGCGAAAGTCGTTTTGCGGTTTTATGAAAAAGGAGACGAAGGACAAGCAACCGAGGAGATAGCAATGAAGCGAACAGAAAATGGCGTATGGGAAGCAAGTATTAATAAAAACCTAGAAGGACAATATTATACTTTTCAAACACTCATCAATGAAAAATGGGGCGAAGAAGTCCCTGATCCTTATGTGAAAGCAGTAGGTGTAAATGGAAAACGAGGACATATTATTGATTTTACCAAAACAAACCCAATAGGTTGGACTCAAGATAAAAAGCCCGTCTTAAAAAATCCAACGGACATAATTCTATATGAATTACATGTTAGAGATTTGTCAATGCATGAAAATTCGGGTATCCAAAATAAAGGCAAGTTTTTAGGTTTGACAGAAAAAGGAACAAAAAGTCGGGATGGTGCAGCAACTGGCATAGACCACATTAAAGATTTGGGTGTTACGCATGTGCATTTACTACCTTCTTACGATTATATGTCGATTGACGAAAGTAAACTAGAAGAAAACAACTTCAACTGGGGCTATGACCCACAAAATTACAATGTGCCAGAAGGTAGTTATTCGACCAATCCTTATGATGGTGCAGTAAGAGTGAAGGAATTTAAGGAACTGGTCAAAACCTTACATGATAATGGATTGCGAGTAATCTTAGATGTAGTGTACAATCATACAGGCGTTTCTGAAGAATCTAATTTTAATCAATTATTACCCGGTTATTATTATCGCCAAAATAATGACGGTGGTTTTTCCAACGCTTCTGGTTGTGGTAATGAAACAGCTTCGGACCGTCCGATGATGCGCAAATTTATCATTGAATCCGTCAAACATTGGGTGAACGAATATCATTTGGATGGTTTTCGTTTTGACTTAATGGGTATTCACGATATAGAAACGATGAATCAAATAAGTGCCGCTTTGCACGAAATAGATCCTAGTATCTTTATTTATGGGGAAGGTTGGACCGCAGGAGATTCTCCTTTATTAGAACCTAATAGAGCGCTGAAAAAACATACCCCACAAATGAAAGGTGTGGCGGCATTTAGTGATGATATTCGAGATGGTTTAAAAGGAAGCGTATTTGATGCACCCGATAGAGGTTTTGCAAGTGGCAAACCTTATATGGAAGAAAGTATCAAATTTGGTGTGGTAGCATCGACCCAACATCCACAAATCAATTACGAAAAAGTCAATTATTCTAACGAACCGTGGGCAGCACAACCGAGCCAAGCGATTAGTTATGTGTCTTGTCACGACAATCATACTCTTTGGGATCGCTTAATTAATTCGCAGCCCAATGCAAGTGAATCCGAAAGAATCAACATGGCAATTTTAGCGAATACCGTAGTCTTAACTTCTCAAGGGATTCCTTTTCTACATGCAGGGGTAGAAATGCTACGAACCAAAAATGGAGAAGAAAATTCCTATAAATCGCCCGATGCGATTAATAAATTAGATTGGTCTAGAAAAACGAAATATCCACAAGTATTTGAGACTTACCAAAAATTAATTCAACTCAGAAAGAATCATCCTGCTTTTAGAATGCCAACTACGAAAATGATTCAGCAGCATCTGAAATTCATAGATTTTCCAGAAGGTAGTTTATTAGTCGGCTATACCATTTCAGATAATGCCAATGGCGATGAATGGAAAGATATTTTAGTTGTATTTAATGGAAATCAAGTAGACAAACCAATTGATTTGCCAACAGGTAATTGGACGATGGTGTTGCGAGGTGATGAAATTGATGAAGCTAGTAAAATTCAAGTGACTAATCAAGTGAAAATACCTGCTAGTTCGGCTATGATTTTTTATAAAAATTGAAAATGACAACTTAGTTTGGGGAATTGCTGTTAATAAAATAATCCGTGTTCCTTCAATTATCTGTGGTATTATACTATTTAGCACCACAGATAATTGAAGGAACACGGATGTTAGGTAGAATAATAATCAATCAGAATATTTAAAAATCAAATGGATAATAGAGCCTTTAATTCGGTAATTGAATATTTGGAAAAGATTCCTTCTATCAATTCGCCAATAGCAACAGGAAGCGATGAAAAAGGATTTTGGTGGATAAAATTTCAAATAGACATTAGTAACCCGTATGCTTGGAATGTAGTTCAGGAATTGGGATGTGTGATAAATTACATTTCATTAAACGAAAGGTTACCAACAGTCTTTTACCCAGTTTCTCCAGCGCCATATTTGAATGGAGGACCAAAGGAATTTCTTTCTTGGGTAATTGAAACAAAAGACACAGAATTCAAGCCAGAAAATTTAAAGGAATGGCTAGAAGGAAGGTTGCCAAATCCTGTTGAAGATTTAGAACAATGGGATATAGAGGAATAAAGAAGAATTGATTTGATTGTTAAAATTCAACCTTGTATAAACGAGCAACACGTAACAACTCAATAGAAATATGAGAATCGCAGCATACAGAAAAGCCCATTTTAATGCGGCACACAGATTACACAACCCAAAGTGGTCAGCAGAAAAAAATAAGGAGATTTTTGGTGTGTGTAACAACCCCAATTATCACGGGCATAATTATGAATTAGAAGTAAAAGTAGTAGGAGAAGTAGACCCAGAAACAGGTTATTTAATAGACTTAAAAATTCTAAAAGATTTAATTAAAAAAGAAGTGGAAGACCGCTTTGACCATAAAAATCTTAATTTAGATACGGAAGAATTTAAAACATTGAATCCAACCGCAGAAAATGTCTGTTATGTTATATGGCAAATTCTTAGAAAAAAATTAGCGGATAAATATGAATTAACCGTTCGTTTATATGAAACGCCTCGAAATTATGTGGAATACCCAGCGTAAATAATTTTCAATTTTAAATTTAGAATTTTCAATTTTCAATTTAAGCTTACCTATCTTTGCCCTCCTACAATCAAAAAACACCCGAAATGGAAAATAATTTCCCTTACGTACATCGAGATATAAGTTGGTTATCGTTTAATTATAGAGTTTTGCAGGAAGCGAAAGACCCTGCTGCACCGCTATTTGAACGCATCAAATTTTTAGCCATTTATTCTAATAATTTAGACGAATATTTTCGAGTGCGAGTAGCCCAGCATCGGAGTTTATTGCGGGTGAATAAAAAGACAAAGAAGAAGTTAGAATATGACCCAAAAGAACTATTGAATCAAATCAAAAAGATTGTCAATAGTCAACAGGCAGAGTTTAGTGATATTTTTGAGAATCAAATTGTTCCAGAATTAAAGAAATATAAAATTAATTTATTGCGTCGTTTAGATTTAAACAAACGGCAACAAGAATTTGTAGACAATTATTTTCAAGCCAATTTACTCCCTTTCGTCCAACCTGTGCTATTATTAAAGCATAAAATCCGTCCGTTCTTAAATAATGCGGCACTTTATTTGACCATTCGGATGGAAGATAAGGACCCTAAAATTACGGAAGAACGCTATGCCGTTATAAAAATTCCTTCCGACCATTTACCTCGATTTATCCATTTACCTTCTTCTTCGCCTGGGCGAAAAGATATTATTATGTTGGATGACATTGTCCGACATAGTGTACAATCTTTATTTCCTGGCTATGAAATACAAGATACCTATTCTATCAAGATTACCAGAGATGCAGATTTGTATATCGAAGATGAATTTTCGGGTGATTTGGTGAGTAAGATAAAAAGTAGTTTAACGAAAAGAAATGTAGGGCCACCTTCTAGATTGGTGATTGATAGAGAAATGCCTAAGAAGCTACGAGAATTTTTATTGGATACCTTTGATTTGGAAAAGAGAGGGATTTTAGTAGAAGGCCGTTATCATAATAATTTTGACTTTTTTAAATTTCCAGATTTTGGCTTAACCAGCTTAAAAAATATCCCTTTTCCTCCCCTACCTTACAAACCACTAGAACAAGCTAAAGATTATTTTGCAGCTATACGGTCAAGAGACCATATCGTTCATGTCCCTTATCAATCTTATGAATCAACGGTTCTATTTTTTGAAAAGGCGGCAATTGACCCCGATGTCACACATATCAAAATCATTCAATATCGAGTAGCAGGAAAATCTCGAATTATGAATGCTTTGATGAAAGCGGTAAAAATGGGCAAACAGGTTACTGCTTTTATCGAACTAAAAGCAAGGTTTGATGAAGAAGCTAATTTAAAATGGGGTGAAGTATTAGAAAAAGCAGGTGTTGATGTGCATTATAGTTTTCCAGGTTTAAAAGTCCATTCTAAATCTGCATTAATTATTA
>JBGCFJ010001208.1:0-2846 GCA_045106885.1 Saprospiraceae bacterium | reverse complement strand
CCTCCAAAGGTGTCCGACACGTGACTATCTATTTAGTGCGTCAGATTAAAAAATGATAAGTATCTGTTGGGGTATTAAATCCGTTGGGGGTATATTTCTTTAAATCCCGTGGACAACACGAATTTTTGTAGATTGTGAATGACAGGTATACGCAACCCACGACCTGTTTTAAATCAGTCCTATCAGTTGAATCTGTGTTGAATCATGTTTCGTGAACTTAAAAGTGTCAACCAGCAACCACCAACTACTTCTTTGCCTTTCCGCCTATAAACCCTACCTTTGCTTAAATTTTGATAATTTATGAAATTCGAGGATTACCGCATCTCCCCAGATATTAAGAAAAGTATTGCTAAATTAGGATTTCGGCGACCGACCGATATTCAATACAAAGCGATTCCGAACATTTTAAAAGGAGAAGACTTACTAGCGATTGCCCAGACGGGAACGGGTAAAACCGCTGCTTTTGCAATTCCTGTCCTCAGTATTCTGCACGACCGTAAACAAGGTCGCAGAAGACCTGATGGGATTAAATGTTTGGTGATGGTGCCAACTAGAGAGTTAGCGATTCAAATAAACGATGTTTTTGTAGAATTAGGACGACATACCAAAGTCAATTCCTATGCTATTTTCGGTGGGGTAGAGCAGGATGCGCAAATCGACAAATTGCAAAAAGGCATAGATGTTTTAGTCGCAACTCCAGGTAGAATGTTTGATTTGATTAGCCAAAAGCATTTGAATTTGGAGCGGGTGGAATTGTTGATTCTAGATGAAGCAGACCACATGTTGGATTTGGGTTTTATTAAAGATATTCGAGATGTGATGCGCTTTTTACCTAAAAAAAGACAGACTTTATTTTTCTCTGCAACGATAGATGAAAAGATAAAAAAGATTGCTTATTCTTTGGTTAGTAAAGCGGCTATTCGGATACAAATCTCTCCGAAAGACCCTGTGTCTAAACGAGTAGAGCATTTTGTGACTTATGTGGATATGGATGATAAACGCTTCTTTTTAGAGCGGTTAATTAATCAAAATGAAACGGATAAAATCTTAATTTTTGTACGGACAAAAGTTCGAGCAGAAAGGGTTAAAAAAGCAATGGGAAGGGTAGAAATTAATACCTTGACGATACATGGGGACAAAGGCCAAAAAGACCGTTTTGAGGTAATGAATCAATTCAAACAGGGCAAAGTCAAAGTATTGATTGCCACTGATGTATCCGCTAGAGGTATTGATATTCCGAATGTTAGTTACGTAGTAAACTATGATTTGCCAGAACAGGCGGAAAATTATGTCCACCGCATTGGTCGAACAGGAAGAGGTACACATCGAGGTTTTGCTATTTCTTTTTGCAGTCCAGCGGAGAAACATTTACTAGAGGCTATTGAAAAATATATTACGAAGCCAATTACTGTGATGGAATTAGATAAGGAAGATTACGAAGCAACCATTACTTTTTCTACAGAAGCGAAACCCGATTGGGAAAGTTTAAAGGAAGAGATGGAAGCTTTTGAAAAATCACAACGAAAGAAACGGAAGAAGAAGTGATAGTAGACAATAGGCAGTATTACAGTAGGCAGTTTGCAGCAGACATACTGCCTACTGTTAAACTGCTTACTGCAAGAGACTGGAGACTGTTCAAATAACTTTATTTAGGCAAAATTTTAGCATTAAAAATCAAGGCTTTACTGCCCACTGCCACTGCCACTACTGACTATTATTTTCCACTTTCAACCATAAATTGCCGTTCTATTACTTTTCGATTACGAGCGTCTATGATTAAGAAATACATGCCGTTTTGCACGTCTGACATATTAATTTGCACGGTTTTATTGCCTTTTGCGAGAGGCCTTGAAGCAACTTCCTGCCCTGACATACTGAAAATTCTTATTTGCCCTTCTAAATCAGAGAAATGCCCTACTTTTAGATTGAAGACATCTTTAACGGGGTTAGGGTAAATAGTAATAGAAGCATCATCCACTAAGTATTGTTCTGATTGTACTTTTGAATATTGATAATCTCCGTTTTTGTATACTTGTTTTACTCGATAGTAATTTGTACCAAAATCAGGCGCTTGATCTGTTTTTTTAAGTGTATCGCTAAAACCATCTGTCACTAAAACATCTATAGCTTGAAAATTTAAACCATCCATTGATTTTTCAATCACAAATTGTTGTGTTTTTCCTTTATTCTCTGCTAACCATTCTAAGGTTAATCCTGTTTTTTCTACGTCTAGCCCTAAGTCGAAAGTACCAAATATTTCTGTACCATATAGCACTTGACTATCTTCTGATTCAGGCCCTTCTTCATATTCTTCCTCCTCATCTGTGACGTATATTCCAGAGAATGCATTTGTAAAACCTGCACCTAGCACAGATATTTGATTCCCTACATTTAATTTTTTTATCTTAAATTCTTTAATATCTTCGCTTGTAACAAATTTTGGCGTACCTGTGTGCTTGCCTACATTTTCAAAAGAAAATAAAGTTACCTCTTCGCCTTCTGTATAGTCGATATCTTTGATGTGACTAACTAAATTGAAAACAAAATAATCCTTAGAAGGATTGCTTGCTGGTGCGATAATATTATTATAGCTTTGCCAGCTTCCTTTGATATTTTGAATGTTCCCAACCGTAAACCCACCTGTTTGAACCACGAAACTGATTTGTGCAGTATTGGTGATATTCATAGGGAAATCATAAGATGCTTCTGGCATTAACTTAACTAAATAAGTTACACCATCATCTTGAGCATCAATAGTGAATTTGATTTGTGCAAAAAGAGCAGATTGAATAAAGAGAAAAGATAATAAGAAAAGTGTTCTCATAATTTAGTGTTTAAAAAATGTT
>JBGCFJ010001207.1:0-6349 GCA_045106885.1 Saprospiraceae bacterium | reverse complement strand
GTCCTGATTTCTCATTTTATCAGGGTTTTGCCGAGTATCAAATATATCAGTAATAAACACGGTTTTATCAATAATTCTGTATAGTATTTTATAATTACTTACGACTAAATAACGGTGTCCTTGATTTAAATTTTTTAGATTTTCTTCTATCTGACCAATTAAGGGTTGCTGTTTTAATAATTTTGCTTTCTTTAGAACATTTATTCTGATTTTCTGACCAGTTTTAGTCATACCTTTTCTACGATAGTAACTAAATATGTTTTTTAACCTTTTTTTTGCTATATCAGTAAGTACGACATTCATAGTTACCAGATTTCTTTTTCAATAGATTCTATACTATGAACATTTCCAGTTTCTATATCTTTATTTGCTTCTTTTGCTCTAGCAATTAAGTCTCTTTTTGTTAAAGGAGGAAATTCCTTATCAGAATTCGATAAATTATTTCGTTCTTTTAGGTCTATAAATTTTTTTAGAATAGTAGTATCCTGTAGTTTTACAAGCCACTCTAAGAGTTTTAATTTTTCAAAATATAAATTAGTTTCTTGCATAATATAGTTTTGTGTAGTCAATCAAATACTACTAAAATTATAATTTTAAATCGGTATTCACAAATATAATTATTACTTATAAATAACTGTTTTTAAATGTGCCGCTAATTCATCTCTTATTGCTTTAAATTTTTGATCTTTTTTAAATAACTTCACTATTTTTTCATAATCATGATTATGGTCTAAGTTTTTAACTTTTTCTTGAATCTGACCTCGTATTTTGTCTATTTTTTTTATCTTAAACCTACGAAGAACATAGATACTATCTTTAGTAAAATTTTCCTCGGGTGCTTTTTGTGTCTGTAAAGGATGATCATATCTTTCTTCCCAACCAGGGCTATATTCATAAGGAAAATAAAAAAGATTAATCACTGCTTGTTGGATATTTTTATCCTTATGTGTTAAAAAATAATCCTTATTTAGCTTATTTTTTTTTAATGTCTCTCTATGATATTCTTTTGCGATAGCTTCATAAGTAGTATTTTCAAATGTATCTAAGACATCTTCTATATTGTAAATAATATATTCTGATACTGTTATATCTTCATCTTCAAATGTTTTATCACTTCCTCCAATTAGTAACTTGATTACATCCTTTTCTTGAAATTCATCTCCAGCAACAGATTTAGGTGCAGCTCCAGGCACACCAACTTGAGGGAATGGTTGCCCACCGTCGAACGGTGCGCCTGGGTCCATACCAGGAAACGGTGCTTCCTCTGGAAAACCAGCAGCATAGGGGGCTGCGTTGGATGGAAAAGGGGCATTATTGCCAGCAGGAAATCCTTGTTGCTGTTTTTTTCTATCAAAATACGCTTTCTGTGCTTTTTTCTTGGCTACTTTTTCAATTTCTTTAGTCGATTCCGCAGTTAACAATTCTGCTGGAATATCCATTATTTGGGCGCACTGTTTAACATACATAGAACGCTTAATAGCATCAGGAATCTTAGAAATACTTTGGACTATATCTTTAATTAAAGCAGTCTTTTTAACAGGGTCGTCTGCTACTTCTGCTAAGAGTAAATTGGTTTTAAAAAGAATGAAATCTTTTCCTTCCTTATCCATATACTCCTTAAAAGCAGTTAGGCCAACTTTCTGCATATAAGAATCAGGGTCTTCTCCATCTGGCAACAAACAAACCTTCACGTTCATGTCTTGCTCTAAAACCAAATCTAACCCACGCAAGGCGGCTTTAACACCTGCCGCATCACCATCATACAAAATTTTAATATTTGGCGTATATCGTTTGACCAAATTGATTTGCCCAACGGTCAAAGAAGTACCCGAAGAAGCAACTACATTTTCAATACCCGCTTGATGCAAAGAAATAACATCCGTATAGCCTTCTACTAAAATACATTCATCTAATTCCCGAATTGATTTTTTAGCAAAATTAGCACCGTATAAAACCTTATTTTTGATATAAATCTCCGATTCAGGAGAGTTAATATATTTCGCTGTTTTACTATTCTTTTGTAGGGTTCGCCCCGCAAAAGCAATGACTTTTCCTGTAATGTTATGAATAGTAAACATCACCCTATCTCGAAAAAAATCACCATCGTATTGATTCGTCAATCGTACTTTTCGGAGTAGTTCTATATTATAACCTGCTGCTACTGCACTCGATGTCAATAAATCTTTTGCATTAGGTGCATACCCTAAACCAAATTTTTTGATGGTGGCTTCTCGAAATCCTCGTCCTTTAAAATAGGACAACCCGACACTTTTTCCTCTAGTCGTTTCGAATAATTCTTTTTGGTAAAAATCTTTACCATATTCATTGACTAAGTATAAACTATCAAATAGTTGTTTTTCTTGAATGGCTTCTTGCGACAATTCTTTTTCTTCTATCTGAATACCATATTTTTTAGCGATATACCGAAGGGCATCAGGAAAAGAAAGGTCTTCTTTTTCTCTTAAAAATTGGACAGGGTCACCTCCCTTCCCACAACCAAAACACTTACATATATTTTTACTAGGAGAAACCGTAAAGGAAGGCGTTTTTTCGTTATGAAAAGGGCATAAACCAATTAGATTAACCCCTCGACGTTGGAGGTTCACGAAGTCTTCTACGATGTCTTCGATTCTTGCTCTTTCTAATATTTCTTGAACACTTTTTTGACTAATCAAGGTTGAGAGGTTGAGAGGCGGAGAGGCGGAGAGGCAAAGAGGCGGAAAAACAGAGAGATATTTTGTACCCTTTGCCTTTCAGCCTTTTCACCTTTCAGCCTTTCAGCCTATATTTAGTAACCAAATTCTTCTTCCCATGCTACCATACCACCATCTAAGTTAAAGACTTTTGTTTGGTCAAAGCCACCATTTTTCATTAAGGTACAAGCACGTAAACTACGACGCCCCGTTCGACAATAAATCAAATAGGTTTTACTCCTATCCAACTCTTCCATCTGTTCCCAAAAACCTTCTCCTAAATAATTGATGTTTAGAGAATTTGGTAAAGGATTAACCAAATGTTCCTCTGGGCTTCGTACATCTATTAAAATGGCAGTTGGTTCAGTAGCTATTTTTGTCTTAAACCCATTTGGGTCAAGATTTTGGATTTCTCCTTTCAACATTTGCCATCTTGGCGTCTTACAAACAGTTGGTTTCATATTTTAGTATTCTTTCTTACAAATTTACAGAATATTGTCTATACTTAAAAAATGTCTATTCTTCGTAAGTACTATTACTGTACCAATCGGGAAATTGTCGTTGTTCTTGTGCCTTTCGCAATGCTTCTTGTCTTTCTTGTAAACGTTGTTGTTTTGTTTTTTCAAAAGTATCTGGGGACATAAAAGGCGTACTTTCTTTTTCGGGTTCTAATTCCCAAGAAGCTAGTTGTTCACTTTCGTCAGCTTCCAATACTTCTTTAAAATAATAAGCAACAAAAATACCAACAAGTCCACCTAATAAATGACTTTCCCAAGAAATACCTTCTTGATTGGGAAGGATTCCCGCAAAATAGCCGCTATATAAAACCGTCACGACTAAAGCCAGTACAATGGATTGCAGACTACGTCGAAAAATACCATTCCAAAAAATAAAAGAAACCAATCCATAAACCACACCACTTGCACCAATATGATAGACCGTTCTGGCAAAAATCCATACCATCAACCCTGTCAAAATGTAAATCATCAAGTAAGCCCTAGTTGCCACTTTTTTATAAAAGAAAAAGATAGTAGAAGTCAGTAAAAAAATAGGAACAGAATTAGAAATTAAATGCTGCATATCTGCATGAATCAGCGGCGAAGTAAAAACACCTCGCAAGCCCCAAAATTTCCGAGGATAAGTTCCTAAAAAACCAAAATCTGAACCAGTAATATATTGCAGGAAATGGACAATCCAAAGTACCACAACAAACCAAGTAGCAATTCTAATACTATCAACAACTTTTTTTTGCATGCAACTTATTTAAGAAGACTATTCAAATAACTGTGTTTAGGCAAAATTTCAGGGTGTGGCTTTAATTTGATGTATTTATTACTAACCAGGAATGAGTTAAACGTGAATAACCCTGTATGAAAATGCGGGGGTGATAGTAGAGGAGTGCTCCCAACTCTGAAAGAGTTGAACATGAATTTGTTATATTTTCACGTTCAACTCTTCCAGAGTTGGGAAATCACTAAATAATATGCTTCCACCGCAACTTGTCCCGTATTTTAATCGGGATTTCATACGGTGTTATTCTTGTTCAATCCTTTCAGGATTTTTTCTACATCAGATTAAAGCCACACCCAAATTTTAGCATTGAAAATCAAGGCTTTACTGCTGACTGCCACTACTGACTGTCTACTGTCTATTTAAGTACTAAGATATTCTTTCTTTTGATGCCTTGTACGATTTATCGACGAATCCATCTAAATTAGAGAAGATTCCACCTTATGCCAAAATTTTCACCATTTCTAATAACTTTGGGCTAATTTCTTGATTGTGTTTAATCGCTTTTTCAAAGGGAGTATGCGTCACTTGGTTTTTGACAATCCCAACCATAATTCCTTTCTTGCCCGCAAGCAATGCTTTAACTGCTTCCAATCCCATCCAACTAGCATTGACTCTTTCCGTAGCTGTAGGGCTGCCTCCTCTTTGAATATGTCCTAAAATGGTTACTCTAGTAGATAAAGCAGTAAACCTTTTACTGACTTTTTTAGCGACTTTAACAGCTCCGCCCATTTCTTCTCCTTCAGCGACGACTACGATAATAGATGATTTTTTTCGCTTATAATGCTGCTCAATTGTTTCGACTAATGCTTCAATACTCGTACTAGTTTCAGGAATTAAAACAGTTTCAGCACCCGTTGCTATACCACTACGCAAAGCGATAAAACCAACATCTCTTCCCATTACCTCAATAAAAAATAGTCGAGCATCAGCATTAGCCGTATCTTTAATTTTATCAATAGCATTCATCGCCGTATTAATAGCGGTATCATAACCTATCGTAAAATCGACTCCATGCAAATCATTATCTATCGTGCCAGGGCAACCAACAAATTTAATAGCTGGGTATTCTCTCATAAAGACTGCTGCCCCAGTAAAAGTACCATCGCCACCAATAGCCACTACCCCATCAATTCCTGCCGCTTTTAGATTTTTATAAGCCTTTTTACGTCCTTTTTTAGTTCTAAATTCATCACATCTAGCCGATTTCAAAATCGTTCCCCCTTGTTGAATGATATTACTCACAGATTTTTCAGTCAACGGAATAAAATCTTTGTCTACTATTCCCTGATAACCTTTTATAATACCAACTACTTCTATTCCGTGGTAAATCGCTGTTTTAACTACCGCTCTGATACAAGCATTCATGCCTGGAGCATCTCCGCCTGAGGTAAATACGCCTATTTTTTTCATTGTTTAAAGTTATTTTTTGTTGATGGTTATACTGTTTTCAAAAGCATTAACTATTAGCTTCCAAAAGTGCTCACTATCTCTATAACATTCCACCTCTTTTTCCATCCATATAAGCCTGTAAAATCAAAGAAGCACTTACTTTATCTACTAAAGATTTATCTCTCCGTTTTTTCTTTTTCAGGCCACTTTGTAAAATTATTTGTCGGGCATCAATAGAAGTAAAACGTTCATCCTGCATAGCAAATTTAATGTTTGGGTATAATTTTTTTAACTTTCTTACGAAGCCAACTACTAAATGGGCTATTTGAGAAGGTGTTCCATCTGTATTCAAAGAGTCACCTATAACGATACATTCTACTTGTTCTTCCTTTAGATAGTTGTCTAAAAAATCAAAAAATGTTCTAGTTGGAACAGTTGTCAAAGGACTACAAATGATTTGTAGCGGGTCAGTCACTGCCAGTCCAATTTTTTTAGTTCCATAATCTATACCTAAAACTCTTGCCATAGTCGATAATTTATTGCCAAGTAATGATGAAAGAATAAGCTCGTTCTAGATGTTCAAGTTATTTTTTTATCGTTACTAAATCTAATTAATTGGTTATTGATAAATAATAAAATTAATAACATTTCTTTTTTCGCTAACATTTAAATTTCACATAAACAATTAATTTACAACAATATATAAATAGTAAAAAATAATATTTATTAGTAAATGGCATGGAACTTGCAAAATATAGAATTGTCTCCAGCTATAGGAAGGCAAAACATACGAACACGAAGAAAATACGTTTTAAAGAAAAGGAATCCTCCTTCATTGAAAGGATAGTCATTCCGAAAACTGATTTATTGAATACTATTTTATCTTAAAATAGTATTATCCACAAAAGACATTTTATTAATAGGCTAGACGCAATTGCGTCTAGCCTATTAATAAAATGTCTTTTGTGGATAAT
>JBGCFJ010001206.1:0-1331 GCA_045106885.1 Saprospiraceae bacterium | reverse complement strand
CCTCCTCTAACCGATTCTAATCTTTTGACGGTAGCATCCGCTCTAAAGAAAAGGTCCGATACAAATAAACCATCCGATACGGCGGTAACGGGCAATCCATCTTCTTGTAGGTAGTGCTATAAATGTAATGCTATAATATTTTATAAACCCAATGTTTCTTATGGGGTTTACTTAGAAATAGCCTTACAAGTGTACCACTACCTTCTTGTAAAGACAAATAATAATATCCATTCGCATCAGATGTTAAAGAATAATTAGAACCAGCTGAAATTCCTCTAGTATATACTTGATTCCTAGTTTCTCCTGCGGAGGAGTTGACAAATACGCCTGGAGCATTGGTAAATAAATCCGCTGCACTCACCGAAACAAGTCTGTCCATTTTTTTCGCATCTAATGTTGAAATCGCTACAGAAGACTCCATGCTACTTCGCGCATCAAATACACCAGTTACGACTACTTGTTCCAAATCCGTTCCCAATGATAGAACGATAACCATGTCTCTAGCTGCCATCACTTCTTTATCAGTATACCCTGTATAAGAAATCACTAAAGGGGTGCCTTCCGATACATCGGGCAATTCAAATTTACCATCAAAGTCAGTAATTGTTCCTGTACTAGTACCTTTAACGACTACGTTTGCGCCTATTAAAGTCTCGCCATCATCTCCTTGAATAACCCCTGAAATTTGGGCAATCAAGCTATTTGATAATAATATCAAACCAATCATTAACAAAAAAGCTATGGTCGATTTGGTTTTCCTACTTATTCCTTTCATGCTTTTGAATTTAAAATTTTAAATTTTAAAAATTTCAGAATTAAATTTTACTAAGAAAATAAAACTCAAAATTATCAATCAGAATAAGGAATTAGTATGCAAAGAAAATCGAATTATATGCATTATCAATCTAAATTAATAATATTTTCTATATAATTAAGGAAATACTGTTAAAATGACCTGATGTTATTTGTGAAACGGTCTGTTTGAAATCAGATTGCACGGAACATGCGTTGGGTTAGAAGAGGATTATTCTAGGTAAGGGTTGTATATGAAATAACTTCGCATTTTAGGCTGCTTCTTTTGAGCTATAGATTGTTGTTTGGTTTTAAAACGGTCTCTGCCTAGTGGCATATAAGAGACTTACCTAAGATAGCCGTACCAGAAGATGCCCCTCCTGCTTTTATTGTAGCTGCATCCAAAATGTGCGGCAATGGCCCTGCGCTAGGATAGTCTCCAGGTTTTGTTCCTGGGCGATTCAAGGCGGCATTGACAAAAGTAGGCAAAGCATAAATGGCTTTACCAGCCTTACTAATTTCATTGACATATTTGGCAA
>JBGCFJ010001205.1:0-5854 GCA_045106885.1 Saprospiraceae bacterium | reverse complement strand
AAAATATAAAATTTTTCTACACATAAGAGTATTACAGTGTAACATTAATTTATTTATATTTTGCTCGGCTGCTTCGCAGCCTCGCAAAAGGGATTTTAAGGGAGCAAAAAGTTTGATTTTCCAACGGAAAATCAAACTTTTTGCTCCCTTAAAAATCCCCCTGCCAAGTCGCCGCAGGCGACGAGGCAGAATGTTAAAAAACTTTTGTTACACTGTATTACCCAACTAAAATTTAAAGCTATGATTTCTTTTATACAATCTCAAAAATTTCGAGCAGGTCTACCAACCGTTTTATTCATTACTTTTTTGTGGTTACTCATTGCTGCTTTTGAAGTAAGCTTTGATTATTTGAATTTTCTTCAATATGATATATTTCCAGCAGATTATAATGTGTGGGTTGTGCTAAAATCTGAATTAGCAGGTGTTGGAGTTGCTGCTTTTTTAGCGGGTTGTCTATTTGTTTATTGGGTCAAAGATAATTTACAAAATCATTGCTATGGAAAAGTCTTGTGGAATATCTTCTGTTATTATAATATCATTTTCTTTTTTGCAATAGTGGTTGGTTCTGCGATTCATAAATGTGAGATGAATGATTTATTAGGTCTAAATAATAATATTCTTACAGGAGTTTGGGAATACATTTTAGCCTTAAAATTTATTCGAGGTTATTTTTTCTGGGCAATTGTTTCTTTGTTAACGATGATAGCCTTACAAGTAAATGACAAATATGGCGCAGGTGTATTTTGGGCTTTTTTAAGAGGCGACTATTTTCAACCCCAAAAAGAAGAACGCATTTTTATGTTCTTAGATTTAAGAGGTTCAACGACCATTGCAGAAAAAATAGGCGAAGAATTATATTTCGATTTTATTAGAGATTTTTTCAAAGATGTTACACCAAGCATTCTAGCAAACAAAGGGGAAATCTACCAGTATGTAGGGGATGAAGTAATTATCAGTTGGAAAAAGGAAAAGGGGCTAAAAAACGAGCAAGCTTTAAACTGTTTTTTTGATATAGAAAAAGCCATTAGCAATAAAGAGCTTTATTACTTGGAAAAATATGGCGTTATTCCTTCCTTCAAAGCAGGATTGCATATTGGAACGGCAATGATTGGTGAAATTGGCGTAATTAAAAAAGACATTGCTTTTTCAGGTGATGTTTTGAATACCACTTCTAGAATACAGACACTCTGTAATGAATTTGGTGTCGATTTATTGGTCTCTAAAGAATTGGTGGAAGCGTTAAATTTAACCGAAAAAAACTATCAGCTTCGAAGGTTAGGGGAAGTACATTTAAGAGGACGAGAAAAGACGGTTACTTTATTTACTGTTACTAAAACAATTTTAGTTAGAAATATAACACCTATTATCAAGAATAAACGAATTTGGGATTTTGCGTTTTGAAGTAGCTTAGGCTTCTAGCCTGAGTAGAAAATTAAGAACTACTCAGGCTAGAAGTCTAAGCGACTTTAGGGATTAAGAACGCTTCACTTTAATGCTACAACCAATCGCTTTGGTAGAAGTCGTCTCTGGTGTTTTGCCAGCTTCCAAAGCAGCAATCGCTTCTTCTACATATTTAGTCGTTACGGCAGCTGCGTCTTGTGGATTATTATCCAAAGCACCAATATATTGTACTTTTTTATCCGCATCTAATAGATAAATATGTGGTGTTCGAGTAGCACCATAAGCAGGGTAAACTTCTTGCCCATCATCCAATAAATAAGCAAATGTAAATCCTTTAGCCTCCGCTCGTTGCTGCATTTTCTCAAAACTATCTCCTGCTTTTACTGCTGGGTCATTTGGATTAATGGCAATAACAGGATAACCTTTATCGGCATATTTATTATGTAATTCGATGATTCGTTGTTCGTACATCACCGCATAAGGGCAAGTATTACAAGTGAAAATGACAACATATCCTTTCGCATTTTCATAGTCAGTCAAAGAAACTGTTTTGCCATCAATATTTTTTAAGGCAAAATCTGGTGCGGTATCGCCAACTTCGAGGCCTCCTCCACTTTTAGTACTATTCGTAGCTGCGATAAATAATCCGATAGCAGCCACTAATAAAATAGCTAAGTTGAGTACTTTTTTCATGATTTAAGAAATTTATATAAATTGATAAATTGTTGACGTAAGTACTGTGACAAAAATAAACGACTATCTTCTGAACACAACTTGTCCCGATTTTTTCGGGATAGTCACAATAGTATTTTCACATAGTGAACATAGTTTTAATAAGCAAATAGTTGTATTTAGTTCGTAAAGCTATGTTTACTATGTGCTGTTTACTCTGTGACTATGTGTAAAAAATTGTTAGCTTAATTTTGTTTGACTACTTATTAAAGAAAAGGCGTAACAACCTCCTCTAGTTCTGCCAAACTTTCAAAAGATTTTTCGTAAAATTTATTTTTAGCTCCTTGGTAAACAATAGTAGCAGGAATTGCTCCTGACCAAGCGGGATTGACTTTATCGACCCAGCTATTAGCATCAGGGTCAATTAAAACTAAAACCTCTGATTGTAAGTTATTTTCTTTTAAAAAAGGTTTGAGTTTCGTTTCTAACTGCTTGCTAAAATCTAGGCTAACTAAAATTACTTTTACTTTTTGGTCCGCATATTTTTCCGTTACTGCCTCAAAATAAGGCAATTCCTTAACGCAAGGGGCACACCAAGTCGCCCAAAAATTGATAACATAAATCGTATCATTTTGTTGTGCAAGAATAGGTGCTAAATCTTCAAAGCGTTCATATATTGGTGGTAAATCAGGAAGCATTTTTATAGCGGCAGGTTTTGTTATAGCTTTTGCCTCTGCGGTCTTTGTTTTTGTCGATTCTTGACAAGCCGACAAAAATAATAGTAGGGAAATTAAGGTGAAAATTATTTTTTGCATAAATCACTTTTATGGAATGTAAAGAACGAAAGCCTTACTTTTGCAGTCGATTATAAAACGTTGACTATTGGTCAATAATTGCAAGGTTTAAGAAATTGATTGGTGTAAAAATTTTTCAATCTTTCAATCCTTCCCTACTTCAATTTTTATTAAAATGGAATCCATTCTTTCGTATTTCCCCGATTTAAGTGAAACGCAGCAAAATCAGTTCCAACAATTAGAAGCACTTTATAAAGATTGGAACCAAAAAATAAATGTTATTTCTCGAAAGGACATTGATAATTTATATATACGGCATGTATTACATTCCTTGGCGATTCCGCCTGTTGTGCGTTTTCGCTCTGGGGCAGACATCCTAGATTTAGGAACTGGTGGAGGATTTCCTGGCATTCCATTGGCGATTTTATATCCAAATGTTAATTTCACTTTGATTGATGGTACTCGAAAAAAGATTACGGTGGTACAAGAAATAGCAGAAGCCATTGGTTTGAAAAATGTAACCGCTCGACAAATCCGTGCAGAAGAACTCAAAGGAAAATTTGATTTTGTCGTGACACGCGCTGTTGCTCGACTGGATAAATTGATTGGCTGGAGTCAACGCTTAATTAAAAACGAAGAAAAGCATGCAATTCCTAATGGAATTCTAGCTTTAAAAGGTGGTGATGTACAAGCCGAAGCTAAAGATATTCCCAAAGGCAATTACGTAGAAATTTATCCAATTAATGACTTTTTTAAAGAGGAAGAATTTGCAGAGAAATATGTGATTTACGTGCAAAAATAATTTTACCAGTTGCCTGTTACCCGTTACCAGTTGTCGTCAAACTCGCAACTGGCAACTCGCAACGGGCAACTCGCAACCGTCAAATATGAACTATACTTTCCTAAAACTAGGCAGTTTCTTCGCCTTATTGGGCGTCATCTTAGGCGCATTTGGCGCACATGCGTTAAAAAATCATTTAACCATTGACCAATTAGCCACTTTTGATACAGGCATTCGCTATCAATTCTACCATGCTTTGGCGTTAATTTTGCTGGCCATTCTAACAGCGCCGATGAAAAATAGTCAATGGTTACGCAATGCAGGTTGGTTATTTACCGCAGGCATTATTTGTTTTTCAGGGTCTATTTATTTATTAGCTTGCCGAGAGTTTTTAGGGATTGAAAGTTGGTGGTGGTTAGGGCCGATTACGCCTATTGGTGGAACTTTTTTTATTATTGGTTGGGGGATGTTGTTTTTTGCGGCTATGAAACAAGAAAAATAAAATATAATATGTCAAAAATTCAAAAAAAATATCAAGACTACGTCACCATTATGCAAAAAAGAGCAGACGTAGATTACGCTATCGGTTTATTAAGTTGGGATAAGGAGACGTATATGCCAGAAAAAGGCGCTCGATTCCGTTCACAACAAGTAGCTACTTTATCAGGTATTTCGCACGAAATTTTCACCGATAAAAAATTAGGCAAAACCTTAGTAGAGTTAAATGATAAAGCTAGTAAATTAGATAAGCGACAAGCGAAGAATGTAAAATTAAGTTTAAAAGAATACGAACGGTCTACTAAATTGTCTAAGGAGTTTGTGATTAAAAAATCGCAGACTATTTCTAAAGCTTTTCACGCTTGGGTAGAAGCTCGAAAGGCGAATGATTTTAAAGTTTATAAAAAAGAATTAAGTGCAGTGGTAGATATTTGTCGAGAAGAAGCAGAATTAATTGGGTACAAAGACCATCCGTATGATGCCCTTTTAGACATTTACGAACCAGATGCTAAGACCAAAGATTTAACGATTTTATTTAAAGACGTTCGAGAACAATTGGTAGATTTTGTCAAAGAATTGAAGGACAAATCTCAGGTAAAAGATAGTTTTTTATATAAGAAATACGATAAAGACAAGCAATGGGAGTTTGGCTTAAAATTGCTCAAAAATATGGGCTATGATTTTGAGGCAGGGCGTCAAGATTTATCCGAACATCCATTTACCATCAATTTTTCGCCAGAAGATGTACGAGTAACGACTAGAGTGGACGAAAACGATTTTATGAATATGACTTGGAGTTGTATTCACGAAGGCGGGCATGCATTATACGAACAAGGTTTGCCAAGTGACCAATATGGTTTGCCTTTGGGTGCTTATATTTCTTTGGGTATTCATGAGTCTCAATCTCGACTTTGGGAAAATAACGTCGGTCGAAGTTTACCTTATTGGAAGGCGCATTATAAAGGTCTGAAAAAGCAATTTCCTAAAAATTTAGGTGCAGTTTCCACTAAAAAATTCTATAAAGCAATTAATAAAATTCAGCCGAATTTAATCCGAACTGAAGCGGACGAATTACATTATCATTTCCATGTATTGATTCGTTTTGAAATGGAAAAAGGGTTGATGGAAGGTACGTTAAAAGTGGATAATTTAGATGAAGTTTGGAATGCGAAATACAAAGAATATTTAGGTGTGAAAGTGCCTGATGCTAAACATGGTATTTTGCAAGATATTCATTGGTCGCATGGAAGTATCGGTTATTTCCCAACTTATTCTCTAGGTAGTTTTTATGCCGCACAATTTTTCCAACAAGCAGAAAAGGAAATTCCTAATTTATTAGAAGAGATTGAAAATGGGAATAATCAACCCTTACTAGATTGGTTAAGAGAAAACACACATCAACATGGGCGTTACTATAATGCGGAAGAACTATGCAAAAAAATAACAGGAGAAAAATTGAATTTTAAATACTTTATGAAATACGCTCGTCAAAAATTTGGTGGTATTTACGGCATATAATCCTTATCTGACCTCTTCTTCGAGGTGTCTGATAAATTGCTACTGCTCATCTCTAAGGCAAAGTGGAGAAAATAATTAGCCAGTTAGACCAGTCAATTTTTCTTCTAAGGAATTCAAAAAATGCTTGCATAATGGATTATGGACGCATTTTTTGAGTTTCTTAGAAGGGAAAAAGGCGGTATAAATGGTT
>JBGCFJ010001204.1:0-11602 GCA_045106885.1 Saprospiraceae bacterium | reverse complement strand
GTAAGACTTAAAATCTATCAGTTGACTACCTGTTCCTTCTGTTGCCAATAACACCATATAGTAGTTATGTCGATGAGGGAAAGCAAATCCATTTGTTTCCTTCATAAAGTCCTCATAACGAATAATATCGAAGGTCTTGCCAGCTCTAGTAAAGGCATTACATCTCAGCTCTTCTATGTTATAAGTTTTTGGTTTCATAACTTATTTTTTCCTACAAAACTACCAACAATACCCCCTTAACGAGTGGTGTTATTTATCTCATTAATGGCACTTTTTATCTATTTCTAATGAAAAGTACCATACTTTTCTTTGCCTTTTTATTTATAAAAAATTAAAGAATGTACACTTCCTTTCCTAAAGCTATTCTTTCCTCTAGATAATGTCAGAAATCCATCAGCATGTACCAAATTGGCAAAGTCACCAGAACCATTTCCAGTTAAAGGTGTCGCCCAGATTCGTCCTTTGTCATCATAAGAAACCTTGACCTGTAAGTAGTAAGTGAGGTCTGGTTTGAAAAAATAATTTTCGGTCAATTTTGCGGTGGGGTAGGTAGGGGTAGGTAAGCCTAAACTGGCATTAAGCCAAGGCAAGAAATAACGGGTGGTACATAAAAAAGAAGAAACAGGGTTGCCAGGCAAGGCAAAAACGATGGTGCCTAAAGTATTATTAGACTTTCCAAACCAAAAAGGTTTTCCAGGTCGCTGTTTCACTTTATGAAATAATTTCTCTACCCCTAGTTCTTCTAAGGCTTGGGGCAAAAAATCAAACTTCCCTTTAGACACACCTCCACTTAAAACTACTACGTCATAAGCAGTTAATATTTCTGTCAACTGTAGCTTAATCTCTTCCAAATCGTCCACTAAGTGTAGGGTGTCCGACTCTATCTGATGCTTTTTTAAAATAGCCTGAATTTGGTAAACATTAGATTTTCTAACCTGATGGGGTAGGGGCATTTCTCCTATTTCAACTAATTCATCTCCCGTTGAAATGATAAGAGCTTTAGGCAATTGTGCTACTTTTAATTTGGTTTTCCCAATCGTACATGCCATTCCAATTTCCGCAGGAGTAATAACAGTATTCGCTGAAACAACCAATGCTCCTTGTAAGCGGTCTTCTCCTTTTCGGTGTATATTTTTCCCTTTCTTGATAGCATCAATTAATAGGGTAGCGTTTCCATCTTTAATATCCAAATCTTCATAACGGATAACGGTATCGACATTCAAAGGCATACTTGCTCCTGTCATTACTTCCAAACAGTTGTTTACCCCTTTTAAGATTGCTTGTGGCGAGCCTGCAGCAGCCACTCCTTCTATGAGAAAACTGCGTTGCCCTTTTTCAAAAGCAGCGAAATTAATACCAATACCATCCATGGTTATTCTGTCGTAAGGTGGTAAATCTCTATCCGTAAAAAGGTCTTCTTTTAAAACCCTACCTAACGATTCTTTGACTGGTACTTCCTCTATACCATAATTACCTTTTTTACTTACTATAATATCGAGTGCCTCTTGAGATGTTATCATTTTGAGTGTTTAATTTTCTTCTATTTATCCTTCTTTAACCAAGCACTATAGCCTCCTTGCAAATTGTATAAATTTCCAAATGCTTGCTTAGACATTGTATTGCAAGCTTTAGCACTTCTGTTGCCACTTCTACAATAAACTAGATAAGGTTTAGATTTATCTAAATTGGCTATTTCTTTAGAAAAATTAGGGCTTAGTACATTTATTTCTAGCGCATTTTTCACTTTACCTCCAGCTACCTCTTTAGGCATTCTTACATCTAGAATGACTAAATCAGGATTATCTTTTAAGAGCTTGTTTAATTCTCCTGCCCCAATATTGGTAAAGTCACCCTGACTTTGAGTTCTTGATTTATACACTAAAAAAAGTAGGAATAGCACAGCGATAATAATTATGGTCGTATTCATGATGCCAATAGTAAAGCGGAATAATAATCCGCTGATAATAAAAATTAGTGTAGAGCCGATTTACAAGCCTTATTACTTTAATCTCCCAACAGCACAACTAACAAAAGACTTCGCCTTAATCATTAGCGTAGAATTACCTGTCTCTGGATAGCCTAAACTAGTTAATTTTTCAATAAAAGTAGCTCGGTCGATTTTCCCTTCATGTTCAATAACTACGGTAGTAGCCTCTTCAAATTTTACTTCTGATTTGCTCACGCCAACCATTTTATTAATAGCTGATTGAATGCTATTAGCGCATCCACTACATTTGACATTTTCAACAATAATTTGTTCTATTTGCATTTTTTTATTTAGTTAACTGAATACTCCACATCCCTCTTAGGTCACCGCTTAAATAGCCTATGGCTTTGTCTTCAGGGTAGTATTTTTTGATAAAAGTATAGTTTTCGTCGGTTAAAGTTTCTCCTAATTTTCCATGACAATTCAGACAAAAATCATTAAGCTTAATAGGTGCATAAAAAGCAACTTTTTGCTCATCTAAGAATTTTACGACGGGTTTCAAAGATTGTCCTTCGGCAGCTCTCTTTTCAAAGTCTTCTAATACTATTCGTTCTATTTCTGTTGCCTTATTTTTAGGATTTCTATTTCTTAAAGAAGTCCGTCTAGTTACAGCTTGATGCACCTGCGACAAACTATCTGTGATTGGATAAGCTGCCAGATTACAGTATTGAATAGCATTAGGAATACCTCCTTCTTTTACTGCCTTTTGTAATTGTTGAGATAGCGCAATAAAAGTTGACGCTGCTATTTGTTTTCCTTTGCTTAAATAAATCGCCTCTTGTTCAGCTTTTATTGCTAATTCTTCTTTTTCTTGGGGAGTTGTATTCTTACAATCCCAAAAAAAGAAGGCAAGTAGTAAGAAAAAGAATACGGATAAGGCCTTATTTTTCATAGCTGATTTATTAATCCGTTAATAGAAAGTCGTGCAAATTTTATCAAAAAAATGACTCAATAACTGTGATGTGAATCACATAGCATTCTATGTTTGAGCTTTTAAAGTATAAAAATATGTTAATTCTTTCATTTATTCATAAATAAGTGTTTTTTTACACTAAAGTTCAAATCTGATTAAAAAATAACTACACCTAAACGTATAAAATGGAAATTGATAAAGGTAAAATAGTTGGCGTATTAAAAACGATTATGTTCCCTGGTACTAGTCGAGATATATTTTCGATGTATATGGTTGAAAACCTAATTGTAGAAGGGGATGTCATCAATGTTTCCTTAGCAATACCTTCCACAAATTATGAACATAAAGGAACTTTAAATTTTTCTTGTATAGAAGGTATTCAAAAGCTTTATCCCAAAGCAACCATTAACGTTCACATGGTTGCTCGACCTGAAAATTTTCCAAAAACACCCAGTTCAAGTAAAGCGCCACTTCCAATCAAAAATATTATAGCTGTCGCATCTGGAAAGGGTGGGGTAGGCAAATCAACCGTTTCTTCTAACCTTGCATTAAGCCTAAAAAGATTGGGTTATAAAGTCGGTTTAGCGGATATGGATTTATATGGACCTTCTATTCCAACCATATTTGGTATTCATGGCGAACGTCCAAAAATAAAAGAGGTCAATGGTCGAGCTAAAATAGTGCCGTTGATAACGCACGGCATGCAAATCATGTCAATGGGTTTTGTTGCTAACCCAGAACAGGCAGTAGTGATGCGAGGGCCTCGATTAGCGGCTATTGTTAAACAGTTTTTAATTGATACTCTTTGGTCAGATTTAGACTTTCTAATTATTGACTTACCTCCTGGTACTGGAGATATTCAATTGTCACTTGTTCAGACCGTTCCTGTTACAGCAGCTATTATAGTTACTACTCCTCAAAAAGTAGCAGTAGCCGATGCTGTAAAAGCAGCGAATATGTTTAGAGTACCATCTGTCAATGTACCCATTTTGGGTATTGTGGAAAATATGTCTTGGTTTATCCCAGAGGAGTTTCCTGACCATAAGTACCTGCTCTTTGGTAAAGGTGGAGGCGAGACACTTGCTAAAGAAATGGAAACCCAATTGATTGGACAAGTACCTATCGTACAAAGTATTCAAGAAGGCGGAGATAATGGCCAACCTGTTGCCCTTAATGAAGGGTCTATTACTGCTGAATATTTTATGGAAATTGCTAGAAAAACGGTGGAACAGACGAATTTGCGTAACGAACGCTTAGCACCTACCATGAGGGTGGAGATGGAGGAGGAAAATAAATGATTAATATACAATCAATTATTCTAGGATAAGAGGCACAACAAAATTTGGTAAGATACGCTTAGTAACGAGTAAAAAATCGAATATGAAATGGCATTCTTTTTTTGCAATTTTTTTAGTAGCAATTTTTTTTAGTTGTACCGAAAAACCATCAATTTCTGGAACGCTCAGCTTACCTCCTAACGAAGATTGGACCTCTAGAATATATCTAATTAAACCTAGAAGTTTGGAGGAGGTCGGCTCCAGTTTTGCAGGAGAAGTATTGGATTCAGCCAAAATTGGAAAAGATGGTTATTTTGCTTTTAACGAGTTACCTGCTAGTCCGAATCCCATTTTGTTACTATTAGCTGTCCAGAAAAAAGGGAATCGCTTTCCTAATAAACTAAATAACGAGGATTTGAGTAGCTCCAACTATTTTCCTATTATTTGGGATGACCAGATAAAATTAGAAATTACAGCTGTTATTAATGAATTTCAGAAAAGCTTTTCCATAAAAAATCCTTCTCCCGAAAATGCGGCTTTAATGGAATTGAGCGCTATCCGACAACAAGCTTTCCAACAATTTCTTGCGGATAAGGAGGGCGATAGCCATGACGAAGAAAAATTGTTAGCATCAGAGGCTGCTATTGCGAATTTTAGACAACCAATAATGGATTTTGCTAAAAATACTCAATACTTGTTGCCTGCATTAATGGCTATTCGATGGGTTAGCCCTGAGAATGATTATGAACGAGTTCCAGAATTTTTAGTAGCTCAATGTGAAAAATGGCAGGCTAAGATGTCTAAGCATTCATGGGCTAGTCAATTATGCCATAAAAGCAATCCAGATAAGCTCCCCATCTTAAAAGGAGCTTTAGTTCCTAATTTTCCACTTCCAATGCTGTCTAATGATACCACTAACCTACGACAATTACTGGGTAAACGATTGACCGTTTTGGATTTATGGGCGTCTTGGTGTGCACCCTGTCGTTTAGAAAATCGAAATGTTTTGGTACCACTTTGGGATAAATACCACTTAGATGGTTTTCAAATTATTGGTTATGCCTTAGATGGTAGTGAGCAAGGATGGAAAAACGCTATTGAAAAAGATGGAGCTAACCGCTGGTTACATGCCTCTCACCTAAGGGGCGATGATGCTCCTTTAATGGAAACCTTACGATTACAAACCATTCCTGCCAATCTTATATTGGATGCAGGAGGGAAGGTAGTTGCTAAAAATCTTCATGGTGAAGACTTGATTCAATTTGTGGAAACTTATTTGACGAATTCCAATTAGTTTTTAATAAACTGAATTTTACTTCCGACCTATAACGTCTTCACTTCACTTACCAATTTTTGAATAGATGCTTTTGCATCCCCAAATAACATTTTTGTCTTATCGTGAAAAAATAATTGATTTTGGATGCCCGCATATCCAGGTTTCATACTTCTTTTTAACACAATAACGTGCTTTGCCTCCCATACATTCAAAACAGGCATTCCATAAATAGGACTACTTGGGTCATCATTTGCGGCAGGATTTACCACATCATTTGCACCAACTATAATTACCATATCTGTATTAGGCATAGCTGAATTAGCATCTTCTAAATCTAATAATTTTGGATAAGGTACATCAGCCTCCGCTAATAACACATTCATATGACCAGGCATTCTACCAGCTACAGGGTGAATAGCGTATTTTACATCTACACCATTTCCTTCTAGCATATCATCTAACTCTTTAGTTACTTTTTGTGCTTGGGCAACAGCTAATCCATAACCCGGAACAACCATAATTGATTGCGAATAATATAATTGAATAGCTGCGTCATTAATCGTTACTTCTTTAGCGATTTG
This sequence comes from Saprospiraceae bacterium, assembly GCA_045106885.1. Classification (GTDB taxonomy): domain Bacteria; phylum Bacteroidota; class Bacteroidia; order Chitinophagales; family Saprospiraceae; genus JAFMDF01. The sequence goes on along the minus strand of JBGCFJ010001204.1, from coordinate 5,568 downwards.
GTCACCTACTGCTCCTTTTGCCGCAGTTGCTCCACCTCCAAATCCACCGATTAATACGCTAAATAAAGAGCGATTCATTGCCTGACACATTAACACCGTTAAAATAGTTCCTGCTGCTCCTACTAAAATACCGCCCACCAACATAATTTGGTTATTGTAGATTAAACCAGCAGCGGCAGCTGATAATCCAGTAAAAGAATTTAATAGGGAAATAACTACAGGCATGTCTGCTCCTCCAATAGGAGCGACAAAAGAAAAACCATAAACTAACGCTAATACCATTAAGCCTATAGCCATAGGCATACCTAAAGCTGCTCCTCCAAGAAATAAATAAGTAGTCAAAACTATTAATGCCAATAATAATATCCAATTGATGACATTATGTTTAGGTAAAGTTACCTGACTATCCCAAATCAATCCCTGCAATTTGGCAAAAGCTAACATAGAACCTGTAAAGGCAATTGCACCAATCAATAAAGTCGTTAAGATGATAAACAATTGTCCTTTATCAAAAGTAGCTGTACCATCATAAAAGTGAACTAACTCTGTCATTGCTAGTACTACCGCACAAGCTCCTCCGAGTCCATTGAATATAGAAACCATTTGAGGCATAGCGGTCATTTGTACCTTTTTGGCAGCTATAAAGCCTCCTATCCCTCCAATAAGCATGCTACCTAATATCCATGCATAATTATTTGGTGCTCCGTCCATTGGTGCTATCATGGTAGCAACAATGGCTAATCCCATTCCAAAGGCAGCCAATAAATTTCCTTTTCTTGCCGTATCAGGTGTACTCATTTGGCGTAAGCCCCAAACAAAAGCAACCGCACCCAATAAATAAGATATATCAACAATAAAATTTAACATGTTTTTCGATTTGTTAAGTGTAACGGATAGTTTATCCTTAGCTTACTATTACTTCTAAGACTTCTTCTTTTTCTTAAACATCTCTAACATTCTATCCGTAACCGCAAAACCACCAACCACGTTAATCATGCCTAATATAACCCCAACTGCACCCAATGACAGCGTAAGGTAGTCCGTAGGACCGGCGTTTCTAATTAAGATAATTGCGCCAATAATCACGACTCCACTAATTGCATTTGCGCCAGACATCAAAGGAGTATGCAAAACTGTGGGAACTTTTGAAATTACTTCAAAGCCTAAAATGACCGTAAATATTAGTAGATAAATGAGGATTAAATGCTCATTGAAAAATTGTAAAATAGAGTCCATTATTTTTGCTATTTTGTAATTAAAGCAGATTCAATAATCTCGTTAGTCATATCTAAATTTAGCTGACCATCTTTAATAATTATTTTCAAGAAATTCAAGATATTATTACTGAATAAGAAACTGGCGTCCTGTGGCATTTCAGCCGCTAATGCAGAGTTACCAATAATCTTTACACCATTATGATAGACGATTTCTTTATCTTTAGACAATTCACAGTTTCCTCCAGTAGAAGACGCTAAGTCTACTACTACTGAACCTGATTTCATTTTATCAACGGTTGTTTTTGGTAACAAAATAGGAGCTTTTCTTCCTCTAACCTGAGCGGTAGTGATAATAACATCTGATTTGGCTGCTCTATTCTGAATCTCCTCTCGTTGGCGTTTTAAATAATCTTCACTCTGTTCGACTGCATACCCTCCTGCTCCTTTGTCATCAGCTGCTCCTGCTACTTCTATAAATTTAGCCCCTAGACTTTCAATTTCTTCTTTGGCTGCTTTTCTTACATCGAATGCCTCGACCATTGCCCCTAATCTACGTGCTGTTGCAATTGCCTGAAGACCCGCAACTCCTGCACCTAGAATTAGCACCTTTGCTGGGCGAATACTACCAGCAGCAGTAATCATCATTGGAAAATAACGAGGTAAGTGATTAGCAGCAGTAAGAACCGCTTTATAACCCGCAATAGAAGCCATAGAGGATAATATGTCCATTGATTGAGCCAAAGAAGACCTTGGAATCATATCCATACTTATTGCTCGCAGGTTTTTTTCTTTTATGCGTGGGACGATTTGAGCATCATTATAAGGTTGGAACATAGAAATCATCAAGGCGTCTGGCTGTAATAAAGTACAATCTTCATCAGATAATGGGTCAATAGTTACCACAATATCTGATTGTTTCAATACTTCTTCTCGGCTAGACAAAGTTGCTACCTCTTCATATAATGCATCAGGAATACTTGCATTCAATCCTGCTCCTTTTTCTACTAAAAATAGGAGCTTTTCTCCTGCTATCTTTTTAAGTGTCGCTGGTACCATTGCGACTCTTTTATCTTGTAACTCTTTAGGTATTCCTATTTTCATAAGACAAGTTCGTTCTTCGTTTGTTATTATACTCTTTTAGGGAAGAGTATTTTATAATGAACACAATATATGAACATTCTTAAATATATTACTATGTTCATTGGTTTATTTCTGTAAATAAGAAAAAGAGAGCCAAACAATATTGTCTGACTCTCTTAAAACCCCAAAAAAACCAAATGAAAACATTCTTCTAGTAATGTACTATTAACAAAATGAACATTACTTATTTTTACAATTTGTATCTATTAGACGGTTGCATTTCCTTCCTTCACCCATTCATTCATACCTGCGGAATAATTCACAACTTTATTGTATCCATTTTTTACCAAAATAGAGTAGGCGATAGCTGCTCTATCTCCGCCTTGACAATGAATCACTACTTTCTTATTTTTATCAATTTGGTCAAGATTCTTTTCTATCGTTCCAACAAAAACATTTTTTGCCCCTTTGACATGACCTGAATTGTATTCAGCTATGCCTCTTATGTCAACGATTGGTGTGCCTTTCTGCTTTAATTCTTTAAATTCTTTTAAAGCAATAACTTTCGATTTTTTCAGCTTTCCTCCTGTTTTAGTATAGACTTCTGTTGAAGGAATGTAACCAGCAATATTATCTAAACCAATTCTCATTAATTTTCTAGTCAAGTCTTCTAATTGAGATTTATCAGCTAGTAGGATAAATGGTTCGTCATAGTCCAAAAACCAGCCTGCCCAAGTTGCAAAAGAGTTATTGCCTTGTATATTGATACTTCCAGGAATAAATCCCTCTGCAAATACTGTTTTATTTCTTGCATCAATTAACTTCACCCCTTTGTCCAATGCTTTAGTCAGTTGTTTACTAGTGAATCTTTTTAATTTTGGAACTTCCGTAAGTAAAGGTCTTTCTTCCTTATTTAGCTCTTTCATCTTAGCAAAATACTTTGGCGGTTCAGGTTGGTCAGCCAATAAGTATTCTACGAAACCATCTTTATTTTTTTCATATTGAAATGCCCAGTTTCGAATCTTTTCATACCCTACGGTAGAACTAGGAACAGCTCCTAATGCCTTTCCACAAGCTGAACCTGCGCCATGTCCAGGCCATACTTGAATATGGTCAGGTAAAGCACTAAACTTATTAATAGAATCATACATTTGTAAAGCTCCCTCATCTTGTGTTCCAACCAATCCTGCTGCTTTTTCTAGTAAATCAGGTCTGCCTACATCTCCTACAAAAACAAAGTCTCCTGTAAATAACATAACAGGTTCTTGACTAGCAGGCGTATCCGTTAAAAGAAAACTAATACTTTCAGGCGTATGACCAGGCGTATGTAGCACTTCTATTTTAAGGTTTCCTAGGTTCATTATATCTCCATTTTTTAAACCTTCATGTGGAAATTGGTATTCCCAACCTTCTCCTCCTTCGTCCGATAAATACATTTTCGCACCTGTTAGTGCGGCTAATTCTCTTGACCCTGCTAAAAAATCTGCATGAATATGGGTTTCCATAATATGCGTAATTTTCATATTCTTTTGCTTGGCTATTTCAAGGTAAGTATCTACATCTCTTTTAGGGTCTATTACTGCCGCTACACCCTTCTTTTGGCAACCAATGAAATAACTTGCCTGTGCTAAACTTTTATCATAAATGTGTTGAAAAAACATGGTTCTCTATTTTTGATTATTAGGAATTTACTGATAAAAACCAGTAATTTAAATTGATAGTACAAAGATAAAAGCAACCTATAGTTAGTTCTTGTGATGCAAATCACACATAAAAAATATTCATGAACAATAGTCTGCGTTCTACGGATTTAGCCGTTAACCCAGGGCATTTAGCCCGTGCATAGGTATAGACTCCCCTTCGGTCTTTATAGCCACGGGGTGTTTCAATAAGACAGCATTAGCAAAAATTAAAAAAGATACAGAGGTATTAATAATCTTAAGGGAATATCAACTACTTAGAGACTTTTTAATATAAGGGATAACTTGATTTCTAGTTCTGTTTTCCTATTTCTTAGTAAGCTTATTTTTGGGATTCCATCAATTTTATATCAGGCAATTTTAGAATCATTCCTTTCCCTAAGGTCAAACCATCAACGTGTCCTGCCATTTTGTTGTCAACCGTTTTTACATGTATGTGCATATTGGTTGTATGGTGTGTGAAAATTGCATGATGTGAATCCGAATAGAAACCTAATAATTCAACTTTCCTATTATTTATTGTTCCATTGAGTCCTGAACTTATGTGTTTGTCGTGAGAGTGTTCTGTATCGCCTTCCTTCCAGTTAATAACATGCCAGTCGAATGACTGAAGTGTACCCTCTATTAAAAATGGAAACGGTTTATCAATATTTATTTGATTTATCTTAGCCGCTTTCTCTATGTAGTTTTCTAATTGTTCATAGGTAACTATATTATCAGGAATATTGATGGACTTCCAATTACTAATTGACGCATAAACAAGAAGTGTTGCCTTTTTGTTAAATGAATTATCAAAGGTCAAAATGTTGTCAATAACCATTGTGTTGAACGGTTTACTATCGAATATTTGAATTTCGCCTTTAAGATGCTCTAGGGCTCCAATTGCATAAATATGTTCGATTTCTTTTAAATTTGATAAATCTCCTTTTGCTGAAATATCTCCTTTGTGCATCATGTTTTTTAATGCTCCATTATATTTCACTTTGAATTTATTCGTCTCCTTATTGTCTGTTCCACAGGATGAAACTAAAATTACCGTAAGTAGAATTATTATATTTCTCATAATATTCATTTTTAATATTTACCCAACTCCTTACTATAACAATAGTATGGGAGGAGGTTTATAGTAGGTTATTATTTTGTGAAAACAAAAAATAATGCTATCAAAAAACGAATTGTCGCTCTATTTTTGATATTTTACTAATAGTACAAAATTATAGGCTATTCTATTGGTTATCTGTGATTCACTTCACATTAGATAGTGATTTTTATTACTCCCCACAACCTAGCTCAATCTGAGAGAACACGTCATTATTAGGAAAGCAGAATCCAGATAATACCTCCTCTGGAACGTATCGCTGTAAATTAGGGTCTCTTAAGCCTGTTTCCAGAAAAGCCGTTAAATCTGCTACTTGTTCATCCGTTAAGTTTAGCGGTTTAAACTGACGAGCAATTTGTTCAGCAGGGACATTTGGATTCTCTGGGATTCCATCATTAAAGTATTCTACTACCTCTTTCAAGGTGGATTTACTACTTCCATGAAAATAGAAAGGAAAATCCCCCACATTATA
>JBGCFJ010001203.1:0-5168 GCA_045106885.1 Saprospiraceae bacterium | reverse complement strand
ACGCAAAATTTAAAACCAACAAATTGTCGATATTTTAAAATGTCGATAACTGTTAATCTCAAATTTAACCTCAGATTCCCGCCGAAGGTGGTTTAAAATTGAAAATTTGAAATTGAAAATTGAAAATTAAATTTTACTTAGAGTCTGTCCGTAAACTTGTGCTTTGCGTGTCTAAGGTAATCGCCAAATTTATTTGGCTGATTCAAAATATTGACTGTCCGTAATTTATGAACCTACCAAATAAATTTGGTGGTTACGAGCGGAACAAAATCGACCTTACGGACAGACGCTAATTAGCGCCGAAGGTGCGATATCTGCTAGCATTGGGTTCACACCCAATGGCATTGTAACGGATGTAGCCTATAATAAAGGAGCGCTGAAGGTGCGACATAAATAAGCCCATAATTGGCTATGTCGCTCTTTCAGCGCTTTGATTAATTTATAAAATTCTTCCTTGGGCTGTCGCTCAAGGCTATGATATACCGCACCTTTGGTGCTAGTGCGTAACAGGTGTTAATAACTTCTTTTCTCATTCCCAGGTTGCTCAATCTCAAAATTCTCTTTTTCTTTCTGTTTAGCAACCATTTCTTCTACATCTTGTAATAGTTGTTTAGCGTCATAAACCACCCCATCTTTAATGGTATATTTCACTCCGCCAACTCTAACTACTTCATTATCTTCCGTTAATTTAATAGCCCCTGTTCCATATAATACTTTTAAATTCCGTAATGGATTTTCTTCAATGACGACAAAATCTGCTAGTTTCCCTACTTCTACTGTACCAATTTCATCATCCATACCTAATGCTTCTGCACCATTCAATGTAGCGGAACGAATCACTTCTAAAGGATGAAAACCCGCTTCTCGTAATAATTCTAATTCTCGGATATAAGCGAAACCATATAATTGATAAATGAACCCAGAATCTGAACCAGCGGTTACTCGACCACCGCGATTTTTATATTCTCTAATAAAAGTCATCCATAATTGGTAGTTTCTTTTCCAAGCAACTTCTTCTTCTGTGCCCCAATAATGCCAGTAAGAACCATGAGAAACTTTACTTGGGGTGTAAAACCGCCATAACGAAGGCATTGTATACGTTTCATGCCACTCTAATCGACGTGTTTTATGTAAATCTCTACTGGCCTCATAGATATTAAAAGTAGGGTCTAAAGTAAAATCTAAATCTAATAATTCTTGCATTACTTTATTCCAGTGGTCAGAAAACGGTTCTGCTGCTTGTTTCCATAACCGACCTGCTTCTCCAAAACGATGTTGTTCATTTTGGTAATTATAATCTAGCGGATAATCTTGTACCGTTCGGTCAGGAAATAAGGCTTCTGGCAAGCCATACCAATGTTCCATAGAAGTCAATCCAGCTTTAGCAGAATTTAAGACATTCCACCGACCTACATCCATTTGGGCATGGTGACAAGCTGATCGCAAGCCCAATTTTTTATTTTCTTCCAAAGCTGCCTGCATGATTTTTGGTGGTGCGCCAAAAAATTTAATTCCATCTGCACCTTTTCTTTGGTTATCTCTGACCCATTGACGAGCTTGTTCAGCGGTAGCAATCGGTGTTTTACTACCCATTCCAAAAGCAGTATAAGCTTTAATTCTAGGTGCGGTAATTTCATTTTTTTCACTTCTAGCTTTTTGGTCCAATACCCAATCTAAGCCATTTCCAGCCGAAGGGTCGCGAATGGTTGTGATACCATGTGCCATCCATAATTTAAAAACATATTCTGCATCCGCTCCTTGAGATTTGCCGCCAATATGCCCGTGCATATCTACGAAACCAGGTAATAAATACATGCCTGTACAATCCAACTCTTCTCCACCTTCCTTTAGCTGCGGTCTTTTGGCTTCATTAATTTCAACACCGGGATAACCGACTACATGAATACCTGTAATTTTATTATTTTCAACAACTATATCAATTGGCCCTCTTGGTGGTGCTAAGTTTCCATTAATAAGGGTAACACCTCGAATGATTAATTGGGTATGTGGACCATTTCCTCGAAATCGGTCAGGTGCTTTGCGTAGTTCTTTAGGGGTTGCTTCTTGCGCAAAAATTGCTGAACTAAGGAAAATAACGACTGCTAACAATAGCCATTTTTTTAAAAGAATATTCATTTTCTACTTTTATTGAAAGGTTAGGAGTAACAGAATAAGCCTAAAGGTAAAAATTATTTGGAAGGAGCAAATAAAGTCATCCGTTTTCTTATTGACTTATTTTTTGAATGATAGCTAAATGATGGTCATCGTGTTCTGCTATAAAAAACGCTAAATCTATTATTTTCATCGGTGTTTGGAGTCTAGGATGCAGCGATTGTTTATTTAAATCATCGACTTTTACACTTCGTAACAAGGCAACTAATTGTTTTCTTACTTCGATAAAAGCATCTAAAATAGCTTCAATATTTTGTTCATTATACTTAGCTTCGTAGGTTGCGGTATTGGTTAAATCTGCTTCCGTCAAATAGGCTTCTCCATTTATTATATCCGTTATTCTGGCATACCATAACCATTCTAAATTTAATAAATGGCCAACCTGTTCTTGAATAGACCAATCATCCCCTTCGTGTTTAATCAGAAAATCATCTGCAAATTGTAGCACTTTTTGTTCTATTCTAATTGGAGTGCCTGCTAAACGTTCGATGATGGTGGGCAATCGACCATTGTCATTGATCAACTCAAATTTTCTTTCAAACCAAGGCGTTAATTGCATAGGATAACTGCTTTTATTCTGCGGTCAATTTAGAATAATGTGAAAAACCTAATCGTATTTTATAATAAGGAACTTCTTCTTGTAAATATTCAAAAATATCCTTCATTTGAAACGGTGGTTTCATCGCTTTAATCGCTACTTCAATTCGTTCATATTCTTCTGCTGTGAAATATTTGAATAAATCTATCGGTTCGCCTTTTTCATATAAATAGGCGATATGAGAATAAATAGTTACTGGATTTAAGGCACGTTTTTCAGCTATTTCTTGAATTGTTAATCCTTGTTTGTATAATTCATAGGTCAGAATGTAGGTAGAACCCTGTAGTTTTTCCCCTGCGGCTATTTTTGACTTAATATAGTCGATAATTTTGTCCATGAAAAAGTTACCATACAATTGTAATTTTCGTTCTCCAACACCTGATATTTCCATTAAGTCAGCGTCAATAGTTGGGCGTTTCGCTGCCATTTCTTCTAAGGTAGCATCCGAGAAAATAACATAGGGAGGAACACCTCTTTGCTGCGCCAATTCCCTTCTTTTAACCCTTAAAATTTCAAATAACTCATCTCTAACGCGTTCTCTTTTTGGCTTAGCTTTGGCTTGTGCTTTAGCTTTTTTCGCTCTAGTTTCTGCGACTTGTGCCTTGACTAATTCTACCTTTTTCTTGTTAAATAATACTTCATGGCTTAGAGTGGTTAATCTTAGTACATTGTTCGCATCATAGGCTACTTCTAAATACCCTAAATTAATGAGTTGCATTAGAAAGAATTGCCAGTCTCGGGTACTGAAATCACCGCCTGCCCCGTAAGTTTTGATTTTATTATACCCTCGTTCAAAAATTTCTCGTCGATTAGACCCTCTTAAAACATCAATTAACATTAGCGTACCGACGCTTTGTTTTAAGCGATAGGCGGCTGATAATGCTTTTTGGGCGATGACGGTTCCATCGAAATATTGAGGTGGATTTTTACAAATATCACAGTTGCCACAAGCTTTTTCAAAAGGTTCACTAAAATAATTGAGCAATATTTTTCGGCGACAAGATAACGATTCCGCATATTGCTGCATTCGTTCTAACTTCGCTAACTTTAAGTCAACTTGCGCACTTTCATTTTTTGATAAGATTTCTCTTAACGTTCTAATGTCGGCAAAAGAGTAGAAGAGTAGGGTACTAGCATTCGTCCCGTCTCGTCCTGCACGACCTATTTCTTGGTAAAAACTTTCTATATTTTTTGGTAAATTATAATGAATGACCCAACGAACATTGGATTTGTCTATCCCCATTCCAAAGGCAACGGTTGCACAGACAATTTCGGTTACATCGTTAATGAAATCTTCTTGTACTTTAGACCTTTGGGATGGTGGTAATCCTGCATGATAAGCTTTGGCATTCAATCCCGACATTTGCAATTTATCGGCTAAGTTTTCTGTGTTTTTTCGACTTAAACAGTAAATAATCCCTGGTTGATTGGGCCTTTTTTTGACAAATTGCATAATTTGTTCAAACTTCTTTTGCCCCGGTTTTACTTCTAAACTCAAATTCGGTCGGTCGAAAGAAGCCACAAATATCTTGGGCTGATACATATCTAATTGAGCGGAAATATCCTTTCGGGTGGCTTTATCTGCTGTTGCCGTTAAGGCGATAATTGGCGTAGTTGGGAAATGTCTTTTGATAAATTTTAACTGAGTATATTCTGGTCTGAAATCATGCCCCCAAGAAGAAATACAATGGGCTTCGTCTATCGCAAATAAGGCAATCTTGACTCTCTGCAATAAGGATAAAAAATTTGGTGAAACTATCTTTTCAGGAGAGACATAAATGAGGTCAATATTTTGATTAAAAATATCGTCTTCTACCGCTCTTTGTTCTACACTAGATAAAGAACTATTTAAGAAAGAAGCTTTAATACCTGTTGCCTGAAGCCCTTCTACTTGGTCTTTCATTAGAGAAATCAAAGGCGAAACGACTACTGCAATACCATCCATGGTCACTGCTGGAATCTGATAACAGATAGATTTTCCGCCTCCCGTAGGCATCAAAACTAAGGTATCATTCAAATCATAAACCGACTGAACAATATCTGCTTGCATCGGTCGAAAATTATCGTAACCAAAGTATTTTTTTAGTGCAATTTTTGCTTTCTCCAGATTCATCTTTATGAGTTATGAGTTTTTAATGATGAGTTATAAGTTTGGATTAAGTACTCGGACATATTTATTCGACACTTAACTTGTTTTAAGTGATTGATAATCAATTATTTAAACAAATAAAAATGTTTTTAAAATTGTCCAAATACTTAAGTACCTACTATTAAATAATCGTCACTTTTGATTCAGGCTATTTTTTCGCTAGACGAGGCAAAAAATCTTTGCATAGCCCCGCTACGGAAATATTTTTTAACAGGAGCTAAGAAAGGAAGATTCGGGGAATCTTGATTT
>JBGCFJ010001202.1:0-7999 GCA_045106885.1 Saprospiraceae bacterium | reverse complement strand
CTTGCAGTCCGCAACCTATATTAGCTCGCCTCTGGCGAGTATTAGTACCTAAAACGCTCGCCAGAGGCGAGCAGTATAGAGGTTGCGGACAAAATGTCCTCACCAGCAGTCTCCATTTTTTAGAACCAATCAACCCTGCCTAAAGGGGTTGATTTTTAGAGTCACCGCAATCCGTTACAATCAGATTTTTTTAATACTAGGGATGTGGCGACTCAAGAGAGTCGGGTTACCTTTAACTATTGGAGGCGTAACACGACTCTCCAGAGTCGTCAATTTTTGTCAGCATTAAATAAAAAAATCGGTAGCAAAGCTTTTAACTCTTCTACCGACTTTTATTTTTGGTTCTCTGAAAAATCCAGTAAAAAATCAACTCGTCCAATGACTAGCGTCGTCGGATGAGCTGATTTTGACTGTAATATTTAAAGTTTTGTCAACTCCAAAAACACTGCTAAATGGTCGCTATATCCACCAAAGTATTCATCCCCACCATAAGTACGGTCGGGTCGTAAACCATCCGTAGGATGATTAAACATCACCGATTCGTCATCATATACAAAATAATTGGCTGCTTTCATCGTCCCATTATCATCCAGTAATTGTCCTGAAACGATAATCTGGTCTAGCATCTGCCAATTACCATCAAAGAAATAACTGCCTTGTCCTCCTGCCAAAGTAGTAACAGTACAATTAAAAAGGTCATTGGTTGTCAAGTCTGTTTTATCATTTTTCACCTCTAAACTATTAACCATACTCGCATTACTCGGCTCATCATTAAAATCACCTAAAGCAATAATATTGGCAGTTGCATCATCTTCCAAGATAGTATCAATGGCGTCTCTTAAAACAGAAGCAGCAAATTCTCTTTTTCCAGTAGTCGCTGCCAATCCTCCACTTCGAGAAGGCCAATGGTTCACAAAAATATAGACGATTTCTGCTCCTAAATTTCCTTTAACCATCAAAATATCTCTAGTGGTACTAAATTCAGAGACAGATGCTGGTAAGCGAACTTCAATAGCTTCTGTTTCCAAGACTGTAAAAGCATCTTTTTTATACAACAATCCATTATCGATGCCTCTATAGTCAGGGCCCTCAATATGCACAATATCATATCCTTGGTCTTTAAGCAACTCAGAATTCGCTAAATCTACCAAAACAGCTTCATTTTCGACTTCCGAAAAGCCCATCAATTCAGGGAATTCGATGCCTTGCATCACTAAACCAATATTATTGAGTTTTGCTTCATACCGTTCTTGCGTCCATTGTTTAGCGGCACTTGGCAAAAATTCATCATCTTTTGGATTATTGGCATCATCTACTGTATCAAATAGATTTTCTACATTATAAAAACCAATTCTAACATCTGCTCTTTCTGTCGGCTCAACTGGGTCAGGGTCGGGGTCTGGAGTCGTTGGTGGTGTAACAACGGGAGGTGTTGGCGTAACCACAACTGGTTCTTCTTTTTCACAACTAATTAATAATAAAAGAAGGCTAAAAATAAATAGGTGGCGGTAAGTCATATTATATTATAAGGTGATTATTTTGCTTGAATAGAGCGTTAGGTTAGTAGTAAGTTATTGGGGGTTGTGTAAAAAGTCTCAGTTGATAAAAATTAATAGAGCGTCAGTTAATAAACTGATATTTTTTAGAGGTCAGAAGTCAGACCGAAAATTGAAATTTTCTGTCAGAAGTCAGATTAAACATAGGCAACCAACTGAATGTCAGCAATTTAAATTTATTCAAACTGACTTCTGACAGTTTATGTAATAAACGGTCTGACTGCTCACTTCTTTCTAGTTATCAATTTTCTTTCTGATTATCTAAATCTTTGTAACTTATTTAGAACTTAGTGAGTGATTGTTAAAATTGTTTGATTGTTAAATTGCTGCATAACAGAATATTACTAGAACAATTCAACAATAATAACACTCAAACAATCTTCACTAATTTATTTAGTTACGAATTAAAACTTATTACAATACGATACTTTTTACACAACCCAAAATAGAATCTTTTCAATTTTTATTTGCTGAATGCTAATCAATCAACTATACTCTTCCCAACCAAAAGAAAAAAACTGGGGGGTCAGGAATTTTATCTCCCTGACTAAACTCCAAAAAGAATTAAAAAATTATATATAATTAAATTAAAAAGTGTTTTTGTCAATTATTGGCGTTTTGCTCGAAAATATTTCCAAAGTAGTTGCACCATAAAAGTATGCGACACAAAAATTAAGGGAATAAACGTCGTTAAGACCGCAAATAATCGAGCATCCAAAGTCGTTACATTCGCTACAAATTGAGGTACGTCATATAAAGTCGCAATTAGTAAATCCAATAGTCCAACAACATTTAATAAGACAGGGAAAATCATCGCACCTTTCCACTTTTTGTGTAGAAAGAAAAGAGACAGCATACTCAAAATAGAACAAGCCACATCAAATAAAGTCAATCTCAACACATCATTAAACGGTAAAATTTCTCCAATAGAAGTTAACCCCGGAATCATTAGCGAAATAGAAATATATCGAAAAAGATGAATGCATATAAAAGGCATTATAAGTTTCTCAATGGGCCATTCCTTAAAATTTTCCAAGAATACTGTGGCAATTAAAAAGCGCCAACTAATCGTACCAAAGATAAAAGAGAGCGGTACTAACATACCATAATTAAAATCCATAATTAATTTTCAATTTTCAATTCTCAATTTTCAATTCTCAAAAGGAGTATATACTGCAAAAAGGATAAATGAATAGATACTTTTATTGAGCAAATTGAAAATTATTAAAAGGACTTTTAAATACTTCCAACACTCAATTTGAATGATTGAAAATTTAAATTTCACACCTTTTTAGTATTTTTATACTAAAAAAAGCTAAAGACGTCCAAAATTATAATTATTTTCGCCATCCATATCATTTAACATGGTAAAAAAGGAGTAAAATTCTCCTTTATTTTCTAATTTAAAATTTAGTTTAATGAGATTAAAAGATAAAGTCGCAATTGTTACAGGCGGTTCAAGAGGAATAGGAGAAGCGATTAGCCACCTTTTCGCCAAAGAGGGCGCTACCGTTTACATTTGGGATTTATTAGAAGAAGGCGCTATTGTTGCCGAACAAATTCAAGAAAAAGGCGGCAAAGCTACTTTTACTAAAATTTCGATTACCGACCAACCTGCTATCGAAGCAGCAATGGCTAAAATCCATGAAGCGCATGGCAAAATTGATATTTTAATCAATAATGCAGGGATTACCAAAGATAAGACCTTGACGAAAATGACCAATGATGATTGGGATGCCGTTATCAATGTCAACCTAAAAGGCGTATTCTTATGTACCCGTGCCGTTGTGCCTTATATGAAAGCACAGAATTACGGACGGATTGTTTGTGCCGCTTCAAACGTTGGTATTAGAGGTAATTTTGGACAAACAAATTATGTTGCCACTAAAGCAGGCGTAATTGGTATGTGTAAAACATGGGCTTTAGAATTAGGAAAATATGGTATTACAGCGAATAGTATTGCTCCAGGGTATACCGTTACGCCAATGACCGATAAAATTCCAGATGCCATTGCCGACCAAGCAGTAAAGTTTATTCCAGTCCGCTACAAAGCAGACCCAATTGATATTGCTTATGGTTATTTATACTTAGCATCCGATGAAGCTCGATATGTAACGGGGGTTTGTTTGCCAATTGATGGGGGGACTTCTAGGTAAGAAAAGAGGTCAGAAGTCAGACTGCCAATAGTACACTACTATATCATCTGACTTCTGACAGTTTATGTAATAAACGGTCTGACTTCTGACTTCTATTTAAATAATCAATCAACCAATAATCATGACAGAATTTAAAGACTTAGCTGAATTTAAAGCACATAAAGGAAAATCATTAGGCCATTCTGAGTGGATGACGGTAACGCAAGAAATGGTCAACGATTTTGCGAAAGCCACCTTAGATTTTCAATGGATTCATATTGACGTAGAAAAAGCAAAAAAGCATTCGCCATTCGGTGGCCCAATTGCACATGGTTTTATGTCTTTGTCCTTATTACCAAGGCTATTAGAAGATGTATCAACTATCAAAAGTGCTAAAATGGGCGTTAATTACGGCTTAAATAAAGTTCGTTTTGCGCATCCAGTGCCTTGCGGCAGTAGAGTTCGAGCGCATGTGACCTTAGCAGATGTAGAAGATTATGGCGATAATGGAGTGAAATCTACTTGGAAAGCAACTATCGAAATTGAAGGCGTAGAAAAACCTGCTTGCGTAGCAGAATTTTTATCTTTAGCTTTTGAATAGAGCTGTTCGGTTGTGGGTTTACTACTATGTATTTTAGAAGACAATAGCCAAAAGTCAAACCATCAATTTAATTTAGGGATTTGGCAAAAATAACCTACGCAGCAATACTATATGTTTTAAAAAATAATTCGTGGGACTGGATAATTCGTGGGGAATTTCGCTACTAATTTTCCCCACGAATTATCTAAACCCCACGAGTTTATGTAGGTTATTTCTTTCGTTTTCCCTTACCATTATAAGTCAGCGGTTTCTCCTCCAAAACGCACTAACCCCTGACTTATTTCCCTTTACCCCTGCCGCTCAATCCACTCTCTAGCATTCACAAAAGCTTGAATCCAAGGACTTACTTTATCCCCTACTCTATCACTTGGATAATGTGCCCAATTCCAAGGAAAAGTAGAACGTTCAATATGCGGCATCGTTACCAAATGGCGACCGTCTGGGCTGCATAACATAGCTGTATTATAATCGCTACCATTTGGATTGGCAGGATAGCCTTCGTATCCATATTTACCGACAATCTTGTAAGCTGTTTCTGCTTCTGGCAATAAAAATTTACCTTCTCCATGAGAAATCCAAACCCCTAAAGTACTGCCCGCTAAATTGCCTAACATGACTGAATTATTGGGTTGGATATGAACGGAGGTAAAATTGCTTTCGTGTTTATTAGAATCATTATAACCCATTAATCCTTGTTTGGAATGCGCTGGATTAAGGAGGTCTAATTCCATAAATAATTGGCAACCATTACAAATCCCCACAGATAAAACATCATCCCTTTTGAAGAAATTATCTAAGGCTTGCTTTGCTTTTTCGTTATACTTAAATGCACCTGCCCAGCCTTTCGCTGAACCCAATACATCCGAATTAGAAAATCCACCAACCGCACCGATAAATTGTACCTCTTCCAACGTCTCTCGACCTGTAATTAAATCCGTCATGTGTACATCCTTCACATCAAAACCTGCTAAATACATCGCATTTGCCATTTCTCTTTCGGAGTTACTCCCCTTCTCTCTGATAATCGCCGCTTTGGGCCTAGGTTTGCTTGGGTCAATGACTGGTCTTTTACCCGTGAAATTAGTTGGCAGTATATAATTTAGTGGCTGATTTTTGTAATTATCGTAGCGGTCTCTCGCCAATTTATCCCCCGATTGTTTTCGGTCTAATAAATAAGAAGTCTCAAACCAAACATCTCTTAATTCAGGAATATTAAATTGATGACTTTCTGCTCCATTTTTAATGGTCAGATTCACATCGGTTTGTACTTTTCCTATTTTGAAAAATTCAACTTTGTTATCTGCTAAAACCTTTTCTATTTTATCATTTTTTGCTTGGAAAATAATCCCGCTATTTTCTGCAAATAATAATTTTAAGGTATTCGTTTCACCAATAGTCGTTAAGTCAATATTGGCACTTAAATATTGGTCAGAAAAACACATTTCTAAAAGAGCCGTCAACATTCCACCAGCAGAAATATCATGCCCTGCAACAATTTGCCCTTTTTTAATTAAGTTTTGAATGACATCAAAGGTTTTGGCAAAAAAGGCGTCATCTTTAATAGTCGGTGCAATTTTCCCAATCTTATTTTGGCTTTGCGCAAAAGAAGAACCACCTAATTGATGTTGGTCTTGTGATAAATTAATGTAGTAAATCGCCCCACCCTTTCGTTGCAAAACAGGTTCAACTACTTTTGTTACATCATTGCAATTCCCCCCCGCCGAAACAATGACCGTACCTGGGGCAATAACTTGTTCATTTGGGTATTTTTGCTTCATGGATAAGGAATCTTTTCCCGTTGGGACATTAATTCCTAAGGCAATCGAAAAATCAGAAATGGCTTCACAAGCTTCATACAAACGTGCATCTTCGCCTTCATTTCGACAAGGCCACATCCAATTGGCAGACAAGGAAAGAGATTTCAAACCATCTTTTAATGGCGCCCAAATAATATTGGTTAACGCTTCCGCTATCGAATTCTTTGCTCCTGCCACAGGGTCAATCAAACCACTGATAGGAGAATGTCCAATTGAAGTAGCAATGCCTTCTTTTCCGTTAAAATCCAATGCCATTACCCCACAATTATTTAGCGGCAATTGCAAAGGACCTACACATTGCTGTTTGGCTACTAATCCACCGACACAACGGTCCACTTTATTTGTTAACCAATCTTTACAGGCAACCCCTTCTAATTTTAATACCGCTGCTGCTAAGGCTGATAAATCCGTAGTTAACTTCCCTTCTGAAATCGGCTCAAATTGACGATGAATCGTCTTATCTTCCATAATCGTAATCGGCGAACTGCCAAACATATCTGCTAAAGCTAAATCCATTGGACTTAGTCCTGTTTTTTCTGATTTAAAAGAAAAACGGTCATCTCCAGTCACCACACCTACTTCATAAATTGGTGCTCTTTCTCTTTCCGCTATTTTCCGCACCGTTTCTACATCTTTTTCTGCTACGACTAAACCTATTCTTTCTTGTGATTCATTTCCTATAATTTCTTTGGCAGATAAAGTAGGGTCACCAATTGGCAAAGCATCTAAATTAATCAAACCACCTGTCTCTTCCACCAATTCTGATAGGCAATTTAAGTGTCCGCCAGCCCCGTGATCATGGATAGAAACAATTGGGTTTTCTTCTGACTCTACTAAGCCTCTAATCGCATTACTGACCCTTTTCTGCATTTCAGGATTCGACCGTTGTACCGCATTTAACTCAATTCCTGTACTAAATTCGCCTGTATCCGCAGAAGAAACGGCTGCACCGCCCATCCCAATTCGGTAATTATCGCCGCCTAAAAGGATGATTTTATCCCCTTTTTTGGGTTCCCCTTTTAAGGCTTGGTCTGCTTTACCGAAACCAATACCACCAGCCATCATAATCACTTTATCATAACCTAACTTTCGAGCGTGTTCTTCATGTTCAAAAGTCAGTAAAGAACCAGCAATTAAAGGTTGTCCAAATTTATTTCCAAAATCAGAAGCCCCATTAGACGCTTTGATTAAAATATCCATTGGCGTTTGGTATAACCAAGGTCTTTCTGTCATTCCATTTTCCCAAGGTCGGTTGTCTTTTAATCGAGAATAGGACGTCATATAAACTGCCGTTCCTGCCAAAGGCAAAGAACCAACCCCACCAGCCAATCTATCTCTAATTTCTCCACCAGAACCAGTAGCTGCCCCATTAAAAGGTTCTACTGTGGTTGGGAAATTATGCGTTTCAGCTTTTAAAGAAATGACGGATTCAATTTCTTTCTTTTGGTAAAAATCTGGTTTATCGCTACTTTTTGGCGCAAACTGGGTAATTTTTGGCCCTTTTATGAATGCTACATTATCTTTATAAGCAGAAACAATATCGTTTGGATTTTCTTTAGACGTCTTTTTGATTAGTTTAAAAAGAGAGCTTGGTTTTTCCACGCCATCAATCACAAAAGTGCCATTGAAAATTTTGTGTCGGCAATGTTCGCTATTGACTTGGGAGAAACCGAATACTTCTGAATCAGTTAATTTTCGACCAATTTTTACTGCCACACCTTCTAAGTATTCAATTTCTTGAGTACTCAATGCCAATCCTTCTTTTGCATTATAAGCAGTAATATCTTCAATCTCTAAGATTGCTTCTGGTTCAATATCAATAGTAAAAATAGCTTGATTTAATACCGAATATTTTTGCAATAACATGGGGTCATAACCAGTGTCTGTCGC
>JBGCFJ010001201.1:0-14828 GCA_045106885.1 Saprospiraceae bacterium | reverse complement strand
TTTGGTAAATAGCCAGCCTTCGGTATGTCGTGCTACCTTGACCACGCCACGATGCCTCTTATGCAGTTTCTGTTCGTACATTCCAGCTTTTGCAGTCCCGCTTACTTCAGACCATCGGTTACCCGACACGCCCTTGCGACTTGCTAATCGCCACTATTTACTTTTGGCGATAGGAGAACTTTCATCTCCCTAGAGTTCTGATTTATTTATCAGATATTTTCCATAACTTTGATGGAAACTGATGCCCATTCGTGGCACACACCCTGCATAGCCGTCAATTGCCAGCAAAAGCTGGCAACTGCGGCTATGCGAGACCGTTGGCGCAAGTAAGAAAAAATAAGAATATACGATAACACCAAATAACGAGGTACTTCAAAAACATATCTAATCAATAAAACTACTCGACACTAAAAACCCTATAAAGAAGAAGAAGAAGAAGAAGTATTCAAAAAATCTTAAATTTGTAAAGAATAATTAGAGTACCTGATAAAATAAGTATTCAATAAAAGGTCAAATATCATAAAATGAGTAGTATAATAGAAAACGATAAATATATAAATCCATTGACAGACTTTGGTTTCAAAAAATTATTTGGAACAGAAATGAACAAAGATTTATTGATAGATTTCTTAAATCAAATTTTACCAAAGAATAAAAAAGTCAAAGATTTAGCCTATTCATCAACGGATAAGCCTGGAGCGACAAAAAAAGATAGAAAAGCAATATTTGATTTATACTGTACTAGTCCAGATGGTGATAGGTTTATAGTAGAAATGCAGAAAGCAAAGCAAACCTACTTTAAAGATAGAAGTGTATTTTATTCTACTTTTCCAATTCAAGAACAAGCAGAAAGAGGAGATTGGAACTTTAAACTAAGTCCAGTTTATTCAATAGGCATTTTAGATTTTGAATTCGAAGAAGAACCTTCTGATAAAGAAAATGTATCATTACATCATATCATTGAGTTAAAAAATCAAAAAGGCGAAGTCTTTTATGATAAACTAAAGTTTGTTTATTTAGAACTACCAAAGTTTACAAAGAAAGTAGAAGAGCTAAAAAATCGCTATGAAAAATGGTTATATGTGCTTAGACATTTATCTGATTTACAAGAACGTCCAAAAGCACTTCAAGAAAGAGTTTTTAACAAACTTTTTCAATCCGCAGAAATAGCTAATTTCAGTAAAGAAGAAAAAGAAGCTTATGAAGAAAGTTTAAAACACTATCGAGACATAAAAAATGTTGTAGATTCTTCAAAGGAAGAAGGGCGACTTGAAGAAAGTGATGACAACGTAAAAAATGGAATAATCAAAGGTTATTCTAACGAAATAATATCAGATATTACAGGAAGAAGTATCGAAGATATTCAACGAATAAGAAATGAATACTAATCAATAAGAATTAACAAAAGAGCCTGCGCCCAACAAAAGCAACATCGTCCAGTCGTGGCAAAAGCCACGTCCGAATCGTTGTTGCGGGACGTTGAACAAAACCGCGCTGCGGTAATACGGAATAGGTCGTCACATAAAGTGTATATTGGAGGTTGAAAGGGAAAGTAAAAAAAAAGAGTTTTGAGGTGTAAAAAACTTCAATCGTTAAACTCAAAACTCTTAACAGATGACGCCATTAAGAAAGCGTACCTTAGATTATATGATTATCAAAGGTTATGCCGAAGCGACCAAAACTAGCTACATTTATAATCTTCAGCAATTTGCGCTATACTTTAATAGCTGCCCGTCCAAATTAGAAGAATCTCATGTAATCGCCTATTTACGTCATTTAGCTATAGACAAAGGAATGTCAAAAGGTGCATTGAATGCTGCATATTCAGCGATAAAAATATTGTTTGTCAATATTTTAGATAAGCCATGGAATACGCTTCATATACCACGACCAGCACGTAGTAAAACCCTACCTAGTATATTGTCTAAAGCAGAAGTTCAAAGCTTGTTTGAAGTAACTACAAACGTTAAACACAACACTATATTGATGCTAATTTATTGTGCAGGGTTACGGGTGAGCGAGGCATCAAAATTGAAAGTAAAAGATATAATTCCAAGTAGAAAAGTTATTCATATTCGACAAGGAAAAGGCGCAAAAGATAGATACTCCATTCTCTCAGCTAGAAAGCATTTTTAGCCCCCAATAAAAAGGTTTTATCTCCCATTTTTAAAGCTATTTTTCTTAAATTATTGACCAAAGCTTACGAAAACGAGCAGTTGGAATTTTTTGGACAAGCAAAAATCTATGAGGATATAGAACAATTACGTAGTTTATTTACGGTCTTGCAGGGCAAAAACTGGAATGTTTATGCCAAACAACCTTTTGGTGGCCCCGCACAGATTTTAAATTATTTGAGTCGATATACGCACCGAGTTGCCATCTCTAATCATCGAATTGTTGGGTTGAAGGGAGAGAAAATAACTTTTTCCGTTAAGGATTACAAACAAAAGGATGAAAAAGGGCTTCCCAAAATCAAAAAATTACCCTTAAATGTTTTTGAATTTATTCGGCGATTTTTGCTCCATGTATTACCAAAAGGCTTCCAGCGAATTCGCTATTTTGGCATCTTGGCAATTAGAAATCGAAAAACTAAACTCAAAGCAGTCCAAGTACTATTAAAACATCAACCACCTGCTATCAATCCTTTACATTGGAAGGAAAGATTAGCGCAATTAACAGGGAAAGATATAGATACTTGTTCTTTTTGTGGTCAAAAAACCTTAAAAGAACTTGGCTTTATTCCTCAGCAATGGCTACCAATTGGTCGAAGTCCACCGATTCAGGTGCAAATTATTACTCCCGAAGGCGAAATTATCCCCTTTGCTGCTTAGTTGTTACTTAGCTTAATGGATAAGCTATGCCTAGGATTATAGGAATTGATTAAAATCAACATGCATAACCTTCAATATAAAATTTACTCGTCCACTTTTTTTATTATCTTTCTTTTCGTATTTTTCCATTTATTAATACGTACTAGCCCCTGGGCAACAAAGAGTTCATTGCTATTTGCATAGACTCCTGCTGAAAATGCGGCTATGTTCAACTTGTTTGTGATGCGTCATTGAGCCAATAGGTTCAGGGCTTAATTATTGGCTTTTCGGGGGCTCAACGACTCATACAAACCTTAGTGTTATAGCCAAGCAAAAAAAAGAAAAAAAGAAAATGACAGCGAAAGAAATAAATCAATCAATCGAATCAATAGACTTGTCCTTTCACCAATTAGCTGATTATCAATTAATTAAGATTTTGTGCAATTTTTGTTCAAATTCATAACTTATTGATAATCAATACTAGTTATTTTTAGCCCCAGTATTTTGGAATATTTGAAGTCAATAAAAATAACTGGCACGCTATTTCACAAGGAAATTCCTGTATTTAAAGCAGGACAAGTCTAATGAAAATTTATCTAAATAAGGGTGAAAGAATTGAACATTGGGTGAATTTCTTTTTTTTGTTAATTCCACTCAGTTTTTTTGGATTTATAACTATTTATGAACCTGCCTCAAAAGGAGAAATTCCAACTTTTGGATTAATTGTAATTGGAATGTTTTTCCTCTTTCTTCGACATAAGCTATTGAGTACAAAATTAGAAGTATACAAATCGAATTTAACCGAAGAGCAATTCAAACAGGCAAATCATGCAGCAGCAAAATTAAATGACTGGATAGTTTTGTCAAATAGGAAAAATTATTTTTCAGCAATCAAAGGAACGAATTGGCAATGGGATGGAATAAAAATTACTGCAATTTTAAAAAACGAAAAATTGTATTTAAACAGCATGGTAAATCCCTCAACTCGCTCAAATCCATTTTTATTTAAATTGAATAAAAGGAATAAACTAGAATTGATTCGACAATATCAATCCATCTTGAAAGGGAATAATGTACGCGAAATTGTAAATGAAGAAATCGAAAAAAAAGAAGAAGAATTTTGGAATGAATCAGAATGGACATTAGGAAACATAATGAAACGAGTAATAGGATATGGATTATCAATTCTATTTATAATGCTTGCATTTGGGATGATGTCTGAAGGTGAAATTCAAGGATTAATTTATGGAATTATGATACTTGGATTTTGTGGTTCTTATATATTCTATGATATTAAAGTGATTTTAGAAAAAAAGAAAAAAGCCAGGCTATAACCATGCATAGCTTTTCAGCAGCACTATGCGGGCTGCCGAAAAGCTATGCATGACCGTTCGACTATGAGGAAAAAATAAATACGGTATTATAATTTTATTTGACTAGAAGAATTGATCCTATAGTACGGAATTAATGTCAAGTCGATAGATAGTATTAACTTTACAAAAGTAAAATTAAATTAAGAATAGTAATGATATTAGGACAGGTATTTAGGTATGTTATAAGGCCAATATTCGCAATGTTTTGTGCTTCATTTTTAATTGACGTGATTTTTGGACGAGAACAAGATATGAATACAAGAATTACAAGAGCAATAATTGTTGGGATCGTTTTAGGATTAATATGGTTGATAACTGATAAGATTAAAAAAAAGAAAGATGATAGGATTAAAAATAATTAGAGTCTCAAAAGGCTGGTATTGAGAAATACAGTCAGATTCGATTAATTAAATTATTTACTTAGAAACGGGCCAATAATAGGAATTGATTTTTAGACAAAATATTTGAATTAATTCTGATGAATTTAAACACAGTCGCTAACAGTGTATATGACGTCACGTCGGCCGAAAGGCTTCCAATCCGCATATACATATCGTTCACTTTCACCAATAAAAAAAGGAAAAAATAAGAGAAAAAACCGAAAAGTCGTTAATTTTGTTGGAGTAGTAAAACGAAATAACAAAAAAGATGAAAAAGGAAGAAGAAAAGTACATTAATCCGCTTACCGATTTTGGATTCAAGAAATTATTTGGCACGGAGCTAAATAAAGACTTATTGATAGATTTTTTGAACGAACTCTTACCTAACCGTAAAGTAAAAGACCTTACCTATTCTACAAATGAGCATTTCGGGAAGTATGAAATTGATAGAAAAGCAATTTTTGATATTTACTGTATCGGAGAAAATGAGGAGCGCTTTATTGTCGAGATGCAGAAAGCCAAACAAAATTATTTCAAAGACAGGAGTGTGTTTTATGCTTCTTTTCCGATTCAAGAACAAGCGAAAAGAGGAGATTGGGACTATCGGTTAGAACCTGTTTTTTCGATAGGCATTCTGGATTTTGAATTTGATGAACATAAACAAGATAAAGATTTATTACACATCGTTGAGTTAAAGAATCAGAAATGTGAGGTGTTTTACGACAAATTAAAGTTCATCTATATTGAATTACCAAAATTTAAAAAGAAGCCGTCAGAATTAGAGACTCATTTTGATAAATGGCTATATGTATTTACCCATTTACAAAAACTTTCAAATAGACCGAAAGAACTACAAGAAAGGGTATTTAAAAAAATATTTGAAGTTGCGGAGATAGCTGGATTTACAGAAGAAGAAAGGAAAGAATACGAAGAAAGTTTAAAGACTTATAGAGATATTAGAAATGTAGTAGATACAGCTAAAGCAGAAGGCATAGCAGAGGGTAAAATAGAGGGGAAAATAGAAAAAGAAGAAGAAGTGATTGAAAGATGTATGGAAGAAAATATGCAGGTTGAAGTAATTTCAAAAATTGTAAACTTACCGATTGCAGAGGTCAAAAAAATAATAGAGAAAATCAAAAAAAGAAAAGAAGTCGAGTAGGTAAAGGGGAATCTCACCCCTAAACCTATTATCCCCTTTGCTGCTTAGTTGTTACTTAGCTTAATGGATAAACTATGCCTAGGATTATAGGAATTGATTAAAATCAACATGCATAACCTTCAATATAAAATTTACTCGTCCACTTTTTTTATTATCTTTCTTTTCGTATTTTTCCATTTATTAATACGTACTAGCCGCTGGGAATTGACAGTCTTTTTGTAATTTAGTACCAAATTTAGAGAAAATGAAACAACAAAAGCATGTAAGGTTTGATTGGGCTATAAAACGCCTTTTACGACAAAAAGCAAATTTCAATATTTTAGAAGGTTTTTTGAGTGAGTTGCTCAAAGACGATATTTCTATTGTGGAAATCATTGATACAGAAAGTAATCAAGAAACGGAAACCGATAAGTTCAATCGAGTTGATATTTTAGTCAAAGATGAAAAGGGGGAACTCATTATTATCGAAATTCAAAATTCTTATGCGATTGACTACTTTTTAAGAATTTTGTATGGTATCTCTAAAGCGATTACAGAACATATTAAAACGGGCGATGAATGGACATCTGTCAAAAAAGTGATTTCAATAAATATTGTCTATTTTGATTTAGGGCGAGGAGAAGATTACATTTACAAAGGAACAACCACATTTTCGGGATTACACCAAAACGATGAATTACAATTATCTAATGCTCAAAAAAAGCTATTCAAAAAAGAAAAAGTCAAAGATTTATATCCAGAAATTTATCTAATAAAAGTTAATAATTTTGACGATACAGCAAAAGATACACTTGATGAATGGATTTATTTTTTAAAAAATAGTGAGATTAAAAAGAATTTCACAGCTAAAGGACTAAGAGAGGCAGAAGAAGTTTTGAAAGTAGCGAATATGGAAGAAGAAGAAAGAAGAGAGTATCAACGATTTGGAGAGGTGCTTTCAGATAGGGCAAGTCAAGCTTTGAGTATAAAGATGGAGATTGAAATGGCGGTGGAGAAAGCCGAAAAGAGAACAAAAGAAAACACAGAAGATAAAGCAATATCAGCCATGATTATGAATACAAATCTTTCAGATAAAGAAATAGCGAATGCTTTAAATGTAGATATTGATAGAGTAAAAAGTATTCGAGAAAAAATGAAATAAAAGAGAAGGCGAAAGGCTAACCT
Source organism: Saprospiraceae bacterium (assembly GCA_045106885.1). GTDB lineage: Bacteria > Bacteroidota > Bacteroidia > Chitinophagales > Saprospiraceae > JAFMDF01. The sequence goes on along the minus strand of JBGCFJ010001201.1, from coordinate 7,942 downwards.
TGCATAGCTGTCCATGCCGCAGAAAAAATGCGGCACAGCAGCTATGCGAAACCGTTAAGCCAACGAAGTAAATCCTGCAAAATTAACCATAAAACCCCTCTCGAATCTCCAATAATACTTCATTCGCTTTTTCCAAATTAGGCGAGTCAGGCAAATCGCAAGCTTCAAATAGCTCATTAATCTCCAATATTTTCTCTTCCGCAATTTTCACTAAATCATCATATTGAAATTCGCCCATTCGAACTTGCCATAAAAAAGCTTTGTCCGCTGTTCGTCGAACTTGAAAAGTACCCGTTTTAGCTATTTCTTCGGCATTATGTAATAATCGAAAAGTATGCATCATATTCTTAGCATCATAGTTTTTACCATGATTCATCGTGCTTTCGTATCTCGCCTGATTTCGTTTGTTCACCCATTCCCAATATTGCGTATGTGCTTTACAATATAGCGAATAACCATCCTTATTAAAATATAAAACACCGATAGGTTTTTCTTTTTTAGGAATAGAACTCAAACAAATATCATTGGATTTTTCACCCCGAACAATGCCTTGATAAGGCAAAGTAGGATGATGAAAAAGTGCAAAGATTCCTTTCATGTGTGCTACATTCACTAATCCACAATTTTCTTGTTTAAGGTTATTTTTAGCTAGAAATTTTAATAGTGGCATCGAGCCTTGACCATATTGTATATAACAAAATTCCAAGACAGACTTTCGCTGTTCTGCCATTGGATTCACAATCTTTTTATTTAATCCTCTAGCTTTTTTAATTTGGGAAAGGGCATAACCTGCAAAGGTATTCTTTGCTTGTTTAGATAGGAAATCGGTTAATTTCAGTAAATCAAATAAAGGATGTTTATAGCGGATACAATCTGCTGGAGAGCCTAACATTTCTAAAAAGTTAGGTTTATTTTTCACCAACATATCTACAAATTTCTTCAACTCATAATATACCTCATCATTGCGTTCATCGCTAACTTGGTCTATTGGGGTCAAGCCGTAAAATTGTGCCTTTGACATCACAAACACTCCTCTTAAATCAACATCAGAATCTTTATGTTGTAGCCCATAAGCATGGCTACCACTAACGGCTTCAAACAGTAAAAGATTTTGATTTTTTAACGCCTTTATAGTCATTTTTATTTGGTTTAGGAATCATACGCTGAAAGAATTTATCCATTTCAAGCATATTAACTTTACTACCAGACAAGTCTGTTTTTCCAGCTTCCGCTATAGTAATTGATTCCTTGATTAATTGAAGCAAAGTTGCTTCTTTTTCAAATAAAAAATCTTCATTTTTAGTTCCCTTTAAAGCAATTAAAGCTAAAAGATTTCTTTTAATATCAGGTGCGATAAGAGATAAAACTTCTTTAAAAGCAATCGGTGGCATTTCTTCTTTTTCTACAATCCATTGAGCATTGAGGGCGGTACGTAGCGCATAAAACCAAGTTTTTAACTTGACCGCTTCTTCCCCCGAACAACTATCATAAAATTTTTTCGCCATACTTAGATAATGATAATTCATAGCATTGGGCGAAAAACAAGTATCTCCTACTTTTCTAAAGCGCCTTAAAAAACCTTGTGCTTCGTGATAAACCATTGAAGAATTCATCCATTCTAATGGTGCAGCGTTTGACTTTTTCATCAATTGCAGCGTTTTACGCAAATCCCAACCAGTCATATCTAAATCAGCAATATCTGATTGCACTGTAATCGTATCTTTTCGATTACATAAGGATAAATACCAGTCTAATTGATGGACATAAATAAAGCGAACATCATAGTCGCTATCAGGAGAAGGAATGCCCCAAGCTCTGCTTCCAGATTCGCAGGCATAAAGGACACGGATAGATTTATCTCGCTCTAATTGAGCAATCGTTTCTTGAATTTTGTGTAGCACGAGCAGATTTCAGTTTTCTCAATAGATGATGAATTATTGATTTAAAACAACCAATAACCTGTAGCAATTTACCAGTAACTGGCAATAAAAGCTTGATTACTGGCTAAATTAAGGTGCTTTTTTATAAATTAATTCAAAAATCAGCTTATCTTTTGTATAAAATCCGTCAAATTAAGGCAAATTAACCTTTTTAAGGTATGTCAGTTTTGAGTTGCCAGTTGCCAGTTACCTGTTTCAAGGACAACTGGCAACAGGCAACTCAAAAACAGGCAACTAACTTTCCAACCGCATCATCTCACTCAACTCCGCATTACTTAAATCACCAATCCATTTTTCTCCTGTTGAAACCGTCATATTCGCCAATTCTCTTTTGCTGACTAATAATTGATTAATCTTCTCTTCAAAAGTGCCTTTTGTTATAAAGCGATGCACCATCACATTTCGATTTTGTCCAATTCGATAAGCTCGGTCTGTGGCTTGTGCTTCTACTGCTGGATTCCACCATAAATCGTAGTGAATCACATTACTAGCTGCGGTTAAGTTTAAGCCTGTGCCACCCGCTTTTAAGGATAGAATCATAATTCGAGTCGTCCGATTATTTTGAAGGTCTTCCACCATTTCATCTCTTCCTTTTCGGCTTACACCACCATGTAAGAAAGGGGCAATTGCACCAAATTCTGCTTCAATCATTTGGGCTAACATGCGGCCCATTTCTTGGTATTGTGTAAAGATTAAGACCTTCTCATTTTTATCCAAAATCTGTTTTAACAAACTAAATAATAAAGCACATTTACCAGAAACAGTAGGGTCAGCAGGGCCTTTTTTCAAAAATTGGCGAGGATGATTACAAACTTGTTTTAGCGCAGTAATCAGTTTTAAAATCTGCCCCTTCCGTTGAATACCATCGGCAGCAGCTACTGCCTTCATCGTTGTTTCCACCACACTTTGATATAGCGCAGTTTGCTCAGGAGACAATTGACAATATTGGTCTAGTTCAATTTTATCAGGTAAGTCTTTAATAATAGATTTATCAGATTTTAAACGCCGTAAAATAAAGGGTTCGGTGACCTTTCTAAATTTTGCTAATTGAACTTGGTCTTTCTCTATTTCAATCGGTGCGGCAAAGTCCTCTTTAAATTTTTTAAGATTGCCTAAATATCCTTTATTAGAAAAATCAAAAATACTCCAATATTCACTTAATCTATTTTCCACAGGCGTCCCACTCATTGCAATTTTGACAGGCGCTTTTAATTTTTTAATCGCTTTAGTTTGTGCTGTTCCAGGGTTCTTAATGGCTTGGGCTTCATCAATAATTAAGGTCAACCATTTTTGTTTATTGAGCTTTGTTGTTTCGGTTCTAGCAACGCCGTAAGTCGTAATTAAAGCATCTGCTTCTCGAAGTGGTTTTAAATCTCTATTCGGTCCGTGATAAGTATGCGTTTTTAAAGCAGGAGCAAATTTGCGAATTTCTTTTTCCCAGTTAGTTAACAAAGTAGTTGGCACAACAATCAGTGCCTTATGCGTTTCTAATTCTCCATCTTCTTTTAGCTTAAGTAGGGTAGCAATAACTTGTAAGGTTTTTCCTAAGCCCATATCATCCGCAATCAAACTACCAAATCCTAATCGAGAATTTTTGTAGAGCCATTCATAGCCTCGCAATTGGTAAGGACGCAAAGTAGCTTGCAAACCTTCAGGTGTTTCCGTTCCCTCTCCTGTTAACAATCTATCAATTAATTGTCGAGTATTTTTATCTAAGTGAACTTTTGCACCTTCATAATCTTCCGTCAAGGCAATTTGCAATAATTGATGTCCATCAACGTGTGGCGGGTTTTCTATTTTATCAATTAAAGACCGAATGTCATTTTCATCAAAAAAGACAAACTCATCGTTTAATTTAACGATTCCAGAAAACTGTCTGACTAATTGTAAAAATTCTTTCTCCGTGACCAATCTATCGCCAATCGCAATTTTCCACTCAAAACTGAGCATTTCGTCCATATTAATAATGGACTGTTTACCTTGAATCGTACCATCATCTTCACTTTCCAATTGCATCGACATTTTAGGTCGTAATAATTTTCGCAATGCTTTTGGTAATAAAATTTTAATCCCAAATAATTTAATAGTCGGCAAAATTTTAAACAGTATAGCGACAAAATCATTGGAATCAAATACTAATTGCTCAGCTCCTTTAGAGGCAACGAGGTAACTAATTTGTGGAAAAAAATCAGACATCATTGCCAAATCTCGCAAGAAATCTAGTCTAATAGCACTATAACTTTTTTTAGCAAAAACATCTTTTAAGGAAATAAGTGGTTCAAGCGGTTGAGTCGTATCTTGCAAAGCAATTTTTACTTCAAACCCTACATCTTCAATATCTTCGACTTGTAAAACAGGAACAAAATCTTTTTCAGCGATGTAAAATTTATTCAACCATAATTGAATAGCTGAAGGATAAGTTTGATTTTCAAATTGGGTAAATTGTTCTAAAGCGCCATTAAAAAAGATTTGAAAAACTTCATTTTCTTGGTTGCGTACTTTCTTTAAATCCCGATAACGCTCCATTAAAAAACTCAAGAAAAAAGAGACTAAAGTTGGGTAAGCATCACTTTCTATTGGTTGCTGAATACCCTTACCTATTTTGTAAAACACCAAATTCTTAGGCGTTAATGCTTTCACTTGTTCATAAATAGCTCGAACGGTTTCATTAAGAATAGCAGGCAACCAACGAATCCTGTATCGCTTAGTACCAACTCGTAATAACTGAGGAATAAAAGCACTCTGAATAGCTAATTTTTCTGCTAAAAAATAGGTCAAAAATAGCCCAGCCAAACAAGGCGCTAATTGTTCGAGTCTAGCCATTGGAATTTCTTCCAACCAAGCCATTAATTTTTCTTCTTCCTCAAAACTAATAATCGTTTTGCCTCGACTATCTCTAAAATTAGCTTGTAAAAAATACTGCTCTGCTGTTAGAAGTATTTCAATTTCATCTACGGCATCCATTTCCGAAGTCAAGGTTTCAATTTCTTTTTTCTTCGCCTTTTTTGTTAAATATTTAGCAACAGATTGATAGCCTTTTTCTAAAATAGCCTTAAAATCTCCCGATGGATAAAAAACGGGTTTATTCCCTAATAAAGTTAATAATTGCGTTTTACAATTAGGGATATTTGAAAAATCTAGCTGTTGAAAAATAGCATCTTGCCACTCGAAAACAGTTTCATCAAAATGATACTCTGTTTGTAAATCACTAACTTGTAAAATCGAAATTTCTTTCTGCTCGCCAATCGTGTAACCAACACCTTCTAAGCCTTTAAATAAATCGAATCCATGCAATTCAAAAACTAGAAAAGGATTTTTGTCTATTTCATTGGCAATCAAATAAAGAACAGACGCTAAGTGTTTACAAGGAACTGCCGAATCTGGGCAAGAACAACGCCCGTTCATATCACGCCAAGAATTTGGGAAAATATGAATGCCCACTCGCTTACAAGCTTCATCTAATTGACTAGGCAATTCTCGGTTGAGTAATTTCGATAAATGGATAGGATTTTCGGTAACTAATTGGATTATTTTGGCTTTTTCTGTAGCCGTAAAATTAGCTACTGACACGCTCACATCATAAGGACGCCGACGACTGCCTTGCACTTTTGCAGTAATTCGATTTTCCTTAATTTCAATGTCTTTAGCCAAGCCCTTATTCGCATAAGTTTTCCCTCTAGGTAAGCGATTAGAATAATCAATTTGTGTGAGGGATTGTAGCCATTCTTTTCCCCAGTAAGTATTGCCGTAAGACTTTCGCATGATAGACGTATTTTACGGCAAAATTAGTTTTTTTCTAGGTGTTTTAAAAAAATAAAAAGTGAAGAGATGCCTCTCAAACAATCTCTCCACCAATAAATTTTATCTCAATAATATATTTTATTAGTAAACTGACCGAAAGAAAGGTTACCCTCTTAGGAGATATTATTTATATTTCAATAGGTCAACCTAATGAAATAAAGCAATAAACTAGTTTGAGCTTTATACCTTAAATCAAGTATATTCTATTCTTTTCAGCAAAAAAAATCTGTTTCCTAAAAAAAAGTAAAAGCATTTCCTATCTTTAAGCACCTTTTAAACAAACTTTATTCAAAGGCTAAAGAAAACTACACAAAACATGCTAGTCAAAACCTATGCAGCAGCCGTCCACGGTGTGGACGCACAAACCATCATCGTTGAAGTAAACGCTGGTGGTGAAGTCCCTCAAGGGCAACCTTTTTATCATTTAGTTGGCTTACCAGATAGTGCCGTCAAAGAAGGCTTCCAACGCTTTGAGGCTGCCCTCAGTAATATCGGAAAAAAAATACCTCGATTAAAATTAGTAGTTAATATGGCACCTGCCGATATTCGGAAGGAAGGAAGCGCCTATGACTTACCCATTGCTATGGGCATTTTAGGTGCTACCCACCAAATGAAGTCAGAAAATCTGGGCGATTATATGATGATTGGAGAGCTTTCATTGGATGGCGGACTTCGACCAATTAAAGGGGCCTTATCCATTGCTATTCAAGCAAGGGCAGAAAAATTTAAAGGATTGATTGTTCCTAAACAAAATGCTAGAGAAGCAGCGATTGTCAGTAATTTAGAAGTGTATGGCATTGATAACATGAAAGAAGCCGTTGCTTTTTTTAATGGAGAATTAGTTTTAAAACCAACGATTCTTGATACGAGAGACGAATTTGCCAATACTAAAAATGACTATAGTGTTGATTTTTCGGATGTCAAAGGGCAGGAAAATATTAAACGTGCCTTAGAATTGGCTGCGGCAGGTGGGCATAATGTGATTCTAATTGGACCTCCTGGTGCAGGTAAAACCATGTTGGCTAGAAGATTACCGACTATTTTACCCCCATTAAGTTTATTAGAAGCATTAGAAACGACCAAGATTCATTCCGTTGCGGGCGTATTACCATCAGATTCTGCTTTAGTTCCAATTCGTCCATTTCGTGCGCCTCATCATACGGTTAGTAATGCCGCTTTAGTTGGCGGCGGTTCTAATCCTCGGCCAGGTGAAATTTCTTTGGCGCATAATGGGGTTTTATTTTTAGATGAATTACCAGAATTTCAACGCTCTGTATTGGAAGTCCTAAGACAACCAATGGAACAACGAAAAGTAACGATTTCTAGAGCTAAAATCTCTGTGGATTATCCTGCTAGTTTTATGCTGATTGCAGCGATGAATCCTTGCCCTTGTGGCTATTTTAACCATCCAACTAAAGATTGTGTTTGTGGTTCAGGTGTCGTTAAACGTTACCTCAATAAAATATCAGGTCCACTTTTAGACCGTATAGATTTACATGTAGAAGTAACCCCCGTTCCACTAGAAATGCTCGCCAATTATGAACGAGAATCGGAAACAAGCGAGGATATTGCCAAGCGAGTTATTACCGCCCGAAAAATACAAATCGAACGATTCAAAAATTTAAAAAATGTCCATAGTAATGCGCAAATGCCTAGTCGCATGGCTAGAGAAGTTTGTAAATTAGAACAAACGGGAATTGTTCTATTAAAAACGGCGATGAAAAAATTACAATTATCTGCCCGTGCTTATGACCGTATCTTGAAAGTTGCTCGGACGGCGGCGGATTTAGATGGAAAAAAGGATATTTTAATTGGGCATTTGGCGGAGGCTATTCAGTATCGGAGTTTGGATAGGGATAGTTGGGGTGGGTGATGGTACCTTGAAGTCGATTCATTCGTTTTTTGAATAGGTATAGAGCGTCAGATAAAAGATTGATATTAAAAAACAATCAAATATTTATCTTATTCGTCAAATCCGTTGTCTTCATGCATCCGTTAGCAGAAAATAGACCAACAGATGAATGAAGGCAACGGATAGTTATCGATTTTTTATCTGACTCCTTATAGCTTGGGTTTCGGTAGAAATTAAATAGGTAAATAAAATTAAAACAATATTATATCCTTAAATTAGTATTAATTTAGGCTAAATACAGAATAATGTGTCGTTTTACGTTATTTACGTTAACTGAATTTAATATTTT
>JBGCFJ010001200.1:0-6951 GCA_045106885.1 Saprospiraceae bacterium | reverse complement strand
TTAGACTTTAAGCAGTTTAGCTTTAACCATATTAGTCAGAATTTGCCGCCTCGTCTTGAAAGTATTTGACCTTTCTCAAAACGGCTTTACGCAGATGCTATGTTTACATTTCCCTTTCAGGTTATGCTAACTACGTTATTCTCGCCAATAACTGCTAAAATTGGCGCATCTTTAATGAATCACAACACCCGTTAACGGGCGCACTTAGATCAGAAACTTACGCTAAGGAATTCACTATTTCCAACTTTTACCCGATTTATCCAATGCTTTAATGGAAACCTCTACAGAACAATTATGCAAATCACAAGTATTACCAATATCTCTAATTGCTTGATTAACAGTTAAATCTAGTTCCTTTTCCGATTGATAAGGGATAGTTAGTCGATAAGTTCCTTTATTCTTTCCATCTTGTTTTCCCTTAAATTTTTGGAGTATAAAAAACTCAATTCCCTCTATACATTTTTTTATACTCTTGTTGACTTTACTATTGCTCTGAAGAAGAAGCCAAAGTTCTGCTTTTAAAAAGCGTTTTTTATTTCGGTGTTCACCAATTTTAATACCTCTATGGCGTAAATAGTTATATAATGTCATTCTAGAAATAGACAATTCTTCACAAATTTCAATTACAGTTTTTTCTCCTTCTTCATAAAGACGCTCTGCAATTATTGCAGTATGTTCCGCTTTTTTAGACAAGCCTTTTGGTCTGCCACCAACACGACCTCTTGCTCTTGCAGTAGCCAATCCAGCCAAAGTACGCTCCCTGATAATGTCCTTTTCAAACTCAGCTAAGGCAGCAAACATGTGGAAAGTAAGCTTTCCATGTGGCGTAGTGGTATCTATATGGTCATTGAGACTTTTCAACTCTGCCCCCTTATCTTGTATTTTATTGACCAACTGAATTAAGTTTTTGATAGACCTCCCTAATCGGTCAAGTTTCCAAACCATTAATACATCTCCCTTTCGGAGTTGGTCTATTAGTTTGATTAATTGAGGTCGCTCTTTACCCGCACCTGATATTTTTTCTTCAAAGATTTCTACACATCCAGCTTTTTCGAGTGCGTCTTTTTGCAAATCTAAATTTTGTTCTTTGGTACTGACTCTAGCATATCCAATATTCATAATTTTGTCTATTAAAAGGGTTCTTTGCCAATTTAGTATATTTTGAATAAATTGACTAGTTTTTTATAAACTAAAATCAAGCAGTTATAAACAAAATTTCAAAAAATTATTGTCTGGTGAAACGAGCGTTTTTTTGGACGGTCAAATTGCATTTACAATATTTAAAAATCGACTTTTTATGCCAATGTCATTTCTTTCAAGCAAGCAACTTAATAAATATGGTCGTTATAACGGTGAACCAACTGAAGAACAATTAGCTCATCATTTTTATTTGAGTTCATCAGATATAGAGTGGATTAATGCCCACCGCCGACCATATAGTAAATTAGGTTTTGCTTTGCAATTATGCACACTTAGATTTTTAGGCACTTTCTTATCTGAGCCAACCGATGTACCTGCTAATGTTCTAGCCTATGTTGCTCGACAGTTAAAAATAGCAGACCTTGGCTGCATCAATAAATATTTGAATAGACCTCGTACTCATTGGGAACATGCCGAGGAAATAAAAGAAAAATTAGGCTATCAAGATTTTCATAACCACCCTCATTATTTTCGTTTGGTTCGATGGCTATATAATAAGGTGTGGCTCAATGATGAACGACCAAGCGTATTATTTGATTTGGCGACTTCAAGATTAATCCATCAAAAAATCATTTTACCTGGTGCAACCGTTTTGGCGAGATTGGTTTCTAGAATTAGAAATAGAGCGTCTGAAGGAATTTATCAAGCATTAATAAAAAATCTTGACCGCCAGCAACAAACAGCCTTGTTATCTTTACTCCATATACCAGACAGTAAACATCATTCCTTGTTAGATGAATTGCGCAAAGCGCCTACTTATGTTAGTTCTGTTTCTTTAAATAAGGCACTACAAAGAGTGAAAATTATTAAAGATTTAGCCGTACATGATATTAAAACACCGAGTGTACCATTGAGTAGAAAAACTAAACTAGCAAAATTAACGGCTGGATTAAAGGCAGGGTCAATAGCCCAAATGAAACATTCCAAGAAGTTGGCTGCATTACTTTGTTTTGCTCAGCATTATGAAGCTGTTGCCCTTGATGATGCGATAGAAGTTTTTGATTTGCTAGTGGATAAATATCTTAAAGAATTAAAGGCAAATCAAAAGAAAACAACTTTGAGGAGGGCGCAAGATTTAGACAGAGCAGCGATTATATTGGCTCAAGCTTGTGCTTTTCTTTTAGACCAACAGGTTGCAGATAATAGCATTCGTCAGACCGTTTTTAAAGAAATTGCTAAAACTAAGTTAAAAGCAGCAACAGAAAAAGTAACCGAATTAACAACAGAGGCAATCGACAATTCTGCTAAAGTTATTAGTCGAAAATATCGGTCTGCTAGAAAATTCATGTCAATTTTCCTCGACTTAATGCAATTTACAGCACTACCCAGTACCCAACCTTTGAAGGATGCTTTTGAGCTGCTCAAGACCAATGAAGCAGATGGAGTTAAAGACTTAGATTTTGCGACTGCTCCACAGGATTTTATTCCAGACTCATGGAAAGCGTATGTTTATTCCTCCCCTGATAAAATCAGTAAACCCCATTATACTATCTGTTTCTTGGAACAAATCAGATTGGCTATTCGTCGAAGAGACCTATTTGTGCAACCATCTATTAAATGGACTGACCCAAGAGAGGAACTATTACAAGGAGAAGAATGGACTAAAATTAAACCTACTGTTTGCAAAGGCTTAGACCGAAGTGAAAATGCTGAAGACCAACTGGCATTATTACAAAAGCAATTGGATGAATGTTATCATCGAACAGAAAAGAACCTTGAGGCAAATTCCTATCTAAAAATTGAGCAAAATGATAAAGGTAAAGACCGTTTTTTGCTTAGTCCATTACAACCATTAGCCGAATCCGAGCAATTAGAAGAACTTAAAGAGCAAATCAAAAAACTAATGCCGCAAGTAGATTTACCCAGTATTATCATGGAAGTTAACCGATGGACTAATTTTGATAAGCAGTTTTTGCACTTAACAGGACATGAAAAAAAGGTGTCTAACTTTGATACCAGTTTAAGTGCGGTATTATTGAGCGAGGCTTGCAATATTGGAATTGAACCAATACAAAGACCTAGTAATCCTGTTTTAAGTAAAGGTAGATTAGACTGGATAAAACGGAATTATATACTAGCGGAAAATCTGACTAAAGCCAATGTAAAATTGGTCGATTATCAATACCATTTACCATTAGCTACACATTGGGGTGGTGGCGAAGTAGCCTCTGCCGACGGTCTGCGGTTTATCGTTCCTGTTAGAGCGATTAATGCAAAAGCAAATGGTAAATATTTTAAGAATACTAAAGGCGTTACCTATTATAATTACACTTCTGACCAATTTACTGGGCTGAATGATATTGTTATTCCTGGAACCGATAGAGATTCTTTGTTCTTACTAGCTGGTATTTTAGAACAGCCAACTGACTTAAAGCCTATTCAAATTATGACCGACACCGCAGGGTATAGTGATATTGTTTTTGGACTTTTTTATATGCTCGGCTATCAGTTCAGCCCTAGAATAGCCGATACCGGCTCAACTCGTTTTTGGCGCATGGATAGAAAAACAGATTATGGACAGCTTAATGGTATTGCTAGAAATAAAATTGATATGGAGTTAATCAAAACGCATTGGGACGAGATTTTACGACTTATTGCCTCTCTAAAAACAGGCAAGGTACAAGCCCTACAAATCATGCAAATTTTACAAAGAGGTGGACATCCAAATAGTTTGGGTAAGGCTATTCAAGAATTAGGGCGCATTATTAAAACCATCCATTCATTAACCTACGTCGATGATGAAAACTACCGACGAAGTATTTTAACTCAACTTAATCGAGGAGAATCTAGACATGAATTAGCCAGAGCCATTTTCCATGGCAAAAAAGGAGAAATTAGAAAACGGTATGTTCAAGGTCAAGAAAACCAATTATCGGCTCTAGGTTTAGTCACTAATATGGTGGTGCTTTGGAATACCAAATACATGCAATTAGCTATTGAGCATTTACAGAAACAAGGAATGAAAATTACTCCTGACCAAATAGCCCGACTTTCTCCGTTGATACACGAACATGTTAATATGCTCGGTCAGTATAATTTTGATTTAGACTCTTCTATTTTGCAGGGGCTTTTGCGCCCTCTTAGAGACCCTGACCCGATTGATGAATGGCTGGGATTGGCTTAATCTGTGTATTCCTTAACGGCACTTTCTGTTCTAAGTGCGCCCGTTAACGGGTGTTGTGATTCATCAAAGATGCGCCAATTTTAGTAGTTATTGGCGAGAATAACGTAGTTAGCATAAACCGAAAGGGGAATGTGAACAGAGCATCTGCGTAAAGCCGTTTTGAGAAAGGTCAAATACTTTCAAGACGAGGCGGCAAGTTCTGACTAATATGGTTAAAGCTAAACTGCTTAAAGTCTAATTTCCAGAGAGCAAGGAAACTCCATGAGGAATACTGACTGAAACCTCATGCTCTATGATATTATGAGAATTGTTGGAGGTCTTATAATAGCTAAATCAAGGAGTCACATACTAATGAAGTATGGCAAGGAAATGAATGGACAACCTAAGTTAGTCTATACGTCACAACATCACGGAATCGGGGATGGTCTAAGGGACGAGAGACCTATGACTACGGAGTGACCGTAGTAGTCCGAGATGGGGAAAGCTCATTACATGGCAAAGGGTCACAGGTAATCCAAACGTAAAATAAAATTAGACAAGCGAAATGCTCTTAGCTGAAAACTATTTATGCGTTGTTCAATCGAGAGGTCAAAGAGGACTTCCATTGGAACGAGTCTATCGCAATATGCGAAACAGAGACCTATTCCTTATGGCGTATGGCAAAATATACGCAAACAAAGGGGCAACAACATTAGGTACAGACCCAACGGATACTATTCAAGGAATGTCACTCGCAAGAATTGACAAAATAATTGAACAACTCCGAACAGGAACGTATCAATGGAAACCGAGTCGGAGAATTTACATTCCTAAAAAGAATGGGAAAATGCGACCACTATCCATACCTAGCTGGACTGACAAACTAGTACAGGAGGTAATAAGAATGATATTGGAAGCCTATTATGAACCACAATTTAGGCACTATTCTCATGGCTTTCGCCCTGGTAGAAGTTGTCATACAGCACTACACCAAATTAAGCATCAATGGAGAGGAACAAAATGGTTCGTGGAGGGTGATATTCGAGGATGTTTTGACAACATCTGTCACCAAAATTTATTGGGTCTATTAAGCCGAAAAATCCATGACAATCGTTTTCTGAAACTTATTCGTGAAATGTTAAAAGTGGGATATTTAGAGGACTGGATTTATCACCAAAGTTACTCTGGTACTCCCCAAGGAGGTATTGTAAGTCCGCTCATGTCAAATATCGTATTACACGAATTGGACTGTTATGTAGAGGACATTATTATTCCTCAATACACGAAAAGAAAAGTAAGGAAAGCTAATCCAATTTACTCTAAAATAATTGGACAAAAACAGAAAGCAAGGCGAGACGAAAACATACAATTGTATAAAAATCTCACACAAGCACAACGTAATGTACCAAGCGGAGACCCGAACGATGCAAATTATCGACGACTTAGGTATGTACGATATGCAGACGACTTTCTGTTGGGGTTTGCAGGCACTAAATCCGAAGCCATTATCATTAAAGAACAAATAAGTCAGTTTCTCCAAAACATTAATTTACAGATGTCAGAAGAAAAAACTTTCATTACTCATGCACTTACACAAAAGGCTCGCTTTCTTGGTTATCATATCTGTACAAGAAGAGATAATACCAAGCTAACAAGACGACCAGACGGTGTAAAAGCTCGTTCTATTAATGATTCTATTGAACTAAGAGTGCCTTCAGATGTACGAACAAAATGGATAGCCCGATACTCCAAAGCAGGTAAACCCGCCCATATTGGCTCCTACATAGAATTATCTGACTACGAAATAGTTAGTGCCTATGGAGCGCAGTTAAGAGGATTGGTCAATTACTATGCAATGGCGGATAATATCGGAACTGCACTAAATCGAGTACGCTGGTTTTGCCTAGAAAGTACTCGTAAAACAATAGCTTCCAAACATCGGATTCACAACTCTAAAATTAGTCATCTACGATACAAATATAAGAGTGGGTTAACCGATAATGGAAAGTTAGAGTGGCAGCATATCCGAGTAACGATACATCGAAAAGGGAAGAAATCATTGATTGCTAAATGTGGAGAGACACCTCTTAAAACTCAAAAGTTTGTTTATTCTTCCGACAGAATCCCTCCTAAATTTCTTATGAAGACTAGAAGTGAATTGGTTACTCGTTTGATGATAGGTGAATGTGAATTATGCGGCAATAAAGCCAATCTAGAAGCACACCATGTCAATAAACTAAAAGACCTTAAGAAACGATGGAAAGGGAGAAAGTCAAAACCACAATGGGTACAATGGATGATAGCTCGCAACCGAAAAGTCATTGTCGTTTGTAGAAATTGTCACCAAAGTATTACTTATGGAAGATACGATGGACAGAAAATTGAGTAAAGGATTACTGGAGAGCCGTGTGCTAGCAAACTGGCAAGCACGGTTTGGAGGAAGGTAGTTGGAAAAGTGTTCTCAATAAAAGGGAATAACTCGCTGGCTACCCATCCTACCATTACTCGTACCCCTAGTAAGGCTACTAACCCATAACAGGTAGGACTTGTTTTACTTAGAAAACCCCAATAGTCTAATAATAGATGACATCCACTCCCATTTGGTCCTCGTTTTCTCTTTCGCCCCTTTTTCTTTTTGGTGTAATTTA
>JBGCFJ010000120.1:0-5135 GCA_045106885.1 Saprospiraceae bacterium | reverse complement strand
TTTATGTAATAAACGGTCTGACATCTGACTTCTTTCTAGGTATCAATTTTCAATCTGACTATCTATTATAAAACAACTACCGTACTTTGACGGCGACTTTTCTGATTTCGAAAATATCGGGACAGCATAGTTTGGCTATGTCTGTGTTTTTAATAGACTTGTTACCCTTTCAGAGAGGTATTTATTAAAGGGTAACAAGTCTAATCTTGTTTAGTAGCAATAATTGGACAATTACACTCAAGAAAAACTATAACTCATGAATCTAGATTACAAAAATTCTTTAAAAAGAGTACATCTTACCCTACTTACTTTATTTTTTGCTGGAACTGTTCTTACTGCTCAAACAGCCCTTAATTTGACGAACGATACTAGAGCGAACGACCGATATTGCGATATAAACGGTCGAGTTTTTACAGGCTGTGGAGGGAGTTATACAGACGATGGAGGCATTGATTTATATAGTGATGATTTGATAGATGTTGCTGCACAAAACAGTCCTGCAAATAATTATGGAGATGATAGTTATGAGCCTATTTTATGGACTTTTTGTCCAGATAATCCAGTGACAGAGAAAATAAAACTCACCTTTACTGTTTTTGATATTCATGTTTCCGACCAATTTTACGTCTATGATGGTGCTTGTGAATTAGCAAATGGCGATAAAAATCCGAATATAGGGTTTATGGGGTTAGATGATGATAATCAATTGGATACGAGTAATTTGGTTCAGTTTTCTGGAAGTTCACCAGGACAAATGTCAAGAGTAACAGGTGATGGAACGGTTTTATATGGTGCTGGTTGGGTGGAAGCTAGTTGCCAAAATGTTTCTGGTTGTATTACAATTGGTTGGAATCCTAATGGGGATAGTAATAAAGGATTAGGTTGGCTTTTTTCTACTGCTTGTGCGCCCCGAACTTTTGATATTAGTTGTCCTATTACAGGAGATGGAAATGCACCCAATGGCATTGCATCCTACGATGGCTTAACCATTGGCTGTGGAGAAAATACGACTTTACCAGTGCCAGCAGTAGCTATAGATGGCTGTGCAGGAAGCAATAATAATTTATTATCGCCACCTTATATGGTCGAAGTAATTATTGACGGATTAAGTTTGGGTTTTGTAGGTGGAGATTTAGCCGAATATCCCGAAATGACAGTTGGAGTAGGGCGTCATACGCTTTCTTATGTATTATATTTTGATAAGGATGGAGATGGAGATTTATTTGATGGACAGTTAGAAGAGCTGAAAAAAATAGATTGTTCTTTTACGCTTTTAGATTCAGAAGATTTAGTTTGTTCAGCAGAAACAAATATTTCTTTAGGAGATGATTGTCGGACTAAATTACTCCCTAAAGAAATCCTATCCGACCTTTGTGCGCCAGCTTATCCCATAAATATAATTATTAAAGGTAAATCTTATGCTGCTAGATGTAGAACTTGTGATTTTTTAGATGCGGATACTAATGCGCTATTTTTAGTAGAAGGGACACATGATTACATTATTAGGGATAATTGCAATAATGCTTGTTTTGGCAAAATAAATTTAAGAGACATACAAGTTCCTCAATGCACTGGCCCAAATTTAATTGGGGTACTTTGTTCGGGGGCAGTACCAG
The DNA here is from genome assembly GCA_045106885.1 of Saprospiraceae bacterium. GTDB lineage: Bacteria > Bacteroidota > Bacteroidia > Chitinophagales > Saprospiraceae > JAFMDF01. Next base: position 3,519 of record JBGCFJ010000120.1, on the reverse strand, counting down.
ATATAGTACCCAATTTTTTGGATTGTAATGAAATAATTGAAACGAGCTATGAAGAGGAAGAATATGGCGCTTGTGGTCAATATTCAGCGACAGAAGTAGCTCAATTACAGGATATTTTAAATCCTAATCACTTTATTCAAACTTCTCCAGGGATTTATGTATTGACGGGTTCGGGGTCTTCTATTCTTACTTTAACTAGAGATATGCCAATTACCTTTGAGAGTATTACCGTTAGAAGATGGAAAGCAACAGATAGTAATGGCAATACAAATGAAAGTTGTCCACAGGCATTTATTAATATTCGACCAGATACGCTATTCATGCCAAATATACCAACTATTGAAGTGAAATGCGGAGATGGGATTACACCAGAGGCCTTATTAACGTTGACCACTTCTGACGGCACTCCTCGGTTTACGAAGCAAAATTTAGCCCCATGGTATGTTAATCCTTTATCCGTAATACCTCATGACAGTATAGCATACCTTTTACCTGAGCAACAAACAAATTGTCATTACGCTACTTTTTATGAAGATCAATTAATTCAGACAATTGGTAAAACACAAAAAATATCTCGGACTTGGAAGTGGTTGGATTGGTGTTCCCCCACACCACAGCGAGCTCAATCCTTTGTACAAATTATTAAAATAGTAGACGATGTAGAGCCTGAACTAACAGCTGGTCCAGATACGATGCGTTTTTCTCTTAATTTATTCGATTGTCAAAGAAGCGAAGTGAATTTATTGGGGGCGACATGGAATGATGCGTGTGGGGCGGTAGTTGGGTATCGGACTGAGTTAAGAACTATTCAGGCAGATGGAAGAATAGGGGAAATATTGCAAGAAAATGAACAAAACGGCGGACAGTTCTATAATTTAGAAGTGGGCAATTATTATGTTTTATATTATGCCAAGGACCAAGATGGAAATGAAACCTCCATGTTTGATGGTGTAAACGGAGATTTTCAGCCAGTACCTGGTAATATTCATGTAGGGGTAGTAGCTATTGTCGATGGCGTAAAACCTCAAACTCGTTGTATTAATCAATTAAACATTTCTCTTAGGTCCAATCAAGATTTAATTAATGCAGTGGATTTTGATGCTGGTAGTTCCGATAATTGTGGGATTGCCAGTTTAGGGGTAAGTCTTTCTGATGAAGAAGGCACATTTGGGTCTTTTATTAATTTTAGCTGTGAAGACGTAGGGGAAACCATTCGCATTTACCTACAAGCAGTTGATATTCATGGAAATAAAAATATTTGTTGGGGAGACGTATTGATTTTAAGTCATCCTGATAATAATGATTGTGATTCAGATGAAGTGATGATTTCAGGCGAAATTACCAATGAAAATGGAGAGTTTTTAGAGCCTGTAACAATTAGAGCATCCACTGAAGGGCAGGCTGATGTTATTGGGACTGCTCAGTTTGGTCAATATAACCTTGGCTTATTACCAGGAAAAACCTACACGATTACGCCTGAAAAAAATACAGATGTAACAAATGGCGTATCTACTTATGATTTAGTACTGATTAATCAGCATGTGTTAAATATTAAGCGGTTTACCTCCCCTTTTCAATATATAGCTGCCGACGTCAATAAGTCAGGAAGTGTTACTGCTTTTGATATGCTGCAATTACGACAATTGATTTTAAGTAAAACCTTTGAATTTAGAGACAATACTTCTTGGCGTTTTATCGATGCTAAACATAATTTTGGTTCGGATGTTTCTTCGACTTTGTCTCAGAAATTTGCAGAATCAATGAAGGTAGCACCAACTCAAAATATTCAGGCTAATTTTGTGGGCGTGAAAATTGGAGATGTAAACGGGACGGCAACACCTAATTTGTTAACCATTGAAGATACGGCTGAGCCTAGAAATAAAGTAGTTGGATTGACGATTGAAGCACAAGATAGATTAGTCGAGGCAGGAACAAATTTTGACCTAGTATTGCAAGGGATTAATCTTGAAAAATACAATGGTTTCCAGTTTACTCTTGATTTTCCAGAATTAGCCTTAGTAGATATAAAAGAAGACTTGTTGACTACTAAAAATTGGCATTTAACCAACCCTCACCAATTGATTACCTCTTGGAATGGCAATACGAAAGGAGAAAGGCAAACACTCCTGACGCTCAAGTTCAAAGCCTTAACCACTGGATTAATTAGTGATTTATTACAATTAAATTCGAAAAAATTAAGGGCAGAGACTTATCAATCAGATAATAGTATCCAAAAAGTGGAATTAAGCTTTAAAAAGCAAGTGACAAGAACCACTTTTGAGTTATTACAAAGTCATCCCAATCCAACGAATAATTGGGCAACGATTGATTTTAATTTACCATCACAGGAAAAATTTGTGCTAAAAGTAATTGATTTAAATGGTCAATTGTTATGGCAATCTAGTGGAGTAGGAGTTAAGGGATACAATCAGATTAAGTTGCAAACTAAAGATTTAGCCGCTCAAGGAGTAGTCTATTATCAGTTACAAACAGATACAGAATTGGCTATGAAGAAAATGATTATTACCAAATAAAACGATGAACGATGCATTCGTTTTATTAAAAACCCAAATCTTTTGCCTCTAAGATTTGGGTTTTTTAATGGACTTTAGCCTCTTTTCTAGCCTACCTATTTATCCCTTTTTGGGTTATGAAAATCTTGCCAATTACCAGTTGTCAGTATGTCCCAGTTGTTACCAGTTACCAGTTTTCATTCGTTCGAGTTGGATAATCTAAAACAATTCATTTTAATTCAGTTCTAGGTTCAGGATTCTATCTTTTTAACCCGCAACTGGCAACCCGTAACCCGCAACTGGCAACTCGCACCCCACAATAATTTAAAAATTATCGACTAATGTTCACCTTTTAACCTCCTTGAACAATTAATTGACTACCCTAAACGTTTAGTTTAATGTTAATTTAATGTAAATTAATTATTAATTTAGAGTATATTTAATGTAAAATTAATGTAAATTGCATTAAGTAATTTTCAATCATTGTTTTGTCGGCGTGAATTTTATTGATAAATCGGAGAGACAAAACAATTAAATTTTTTTATTATGGCAAAGTTATATAAAGAAGACCAAAAGTATCATGATGTATTTTCTATTGGTCTTTTAGGCGTAATTGGCGCATTAGTGGCATACAAGGTTATGACCGCTTTTATCATGGAGTTGGGTGTTCCTGCTACCACCCTTAGTGTCTTAGGATTATCTATTATAGGAGCAATCTTTTTTTATAAGACCTTAAAATTAAAAATTAGGATTAGTCCTAAAAAAATGACTTTTAAGATTAATCCTTTGCCTTGGGGACAGCTTAAAGTGAATAAAACCGAAATTGAAAGTTTGGAATTTTTTCAAGTAACAGAAGCGGAATTATGTACAGGATGGGCAATGAATTTTGGACATCGAAGTCGTATTTTTAATTTTGGAGATAAAGCAGGTATTATCATCAAAAAAAAGAATGGTCAACAAGTAGTGGTTTTTTCTAAAAAACTGTACGAGCAAAGAGCAGCTATTG
>JBGCFJ010000012.1:0-12753 GCA_045106885.1 Saprospiraceae bacterium | reverse complement strand
AAATAAAAAATATTAAATTCAGTTAACGTAAATAACGTAAAACGACACATTATTCTGTATTTAGCCTAAATTAATACTAATTTAAGGATATAATATTGTTTTAATTTTATTTACCTATTTAATTTCTACCGAAACCCAAGATATAAGTATCTATCAATCCTAATTTGGCATGTCTGAATCCTTTCGGTGTCGTACCTATTATTCTAAATCCAAATTTTTCCCACAATTTTACAGCTCCAATATTTGAACTAACAACAATATTGAATTGTATCCCGAAGTAACCACTTTCTTTAGCGAAAGAAATTGAATGCTCACATAGTTTTTTCCCAATACCTTTTCCTTGCTCTTCTGGATTAACCATATAGCTGCAATTAGCAATGTGATTTCCTAAATCAATTTGATTTGGTTTAATTATATAGGTACCTAAAACTTTGTTTCCATCTTCTGCAATAAATGTTTTCATATAATCTGCAAACCAATATTTTTCAAATCAGTTTTTGGAGTTTTTGGTGAGAAAGTATAAGTATCACCTGTTTTGATTACCTCTCTAAATATTTCCCAAATTGGTTCAAAATCTTTTTCTATTGCTTCTCTTATGTGCATTGATTTTTATTTATTTTAATTGATGCTAATTTGTGTATACAAATGAACTCGTTCATATATTTCTAATATCAACCAATCATTACATTTATATAATTCTAAATTATAAAGCTAAAAACTACCTAAAACAAAGCCGTTCCCCTATGTAAAAGAGAACGGCTTTATTTCAAAATAGACTTTATGAAATCATATACTACCGTTCTCTGTTATTCGACTAGAATAATAGAAGTGACGACGACAGAAATGATAATGATTACACTCATATTGCTATTTTGATTAAGGAATAACAAAAGTGGAAAAAATATATAACAATTGCAAAGAAAATTACATTTGTTTGAAAAAAAGCGAAAGTTCGCTGAATTTACCGCTCATATAACTCAATTGGCAAATCATCAGGGTCAAAAATAAAACTAAATTGTTTGCCTGTAAATTCATCTATTCTAATCGGTTCGGCATTCACCCCTTTCGTTTTCAAGGTAGCTAAAACGGCTGATAAATCATCTACTTCAAAAGCCAAATGTCGAAGCCCTGTTCCTTCTGGACGAGTCAATCGCTTTGGTGGGTTGGGAAAAGAAAAGAGTTCGATAATATAATGCTCCTGTAAGGCAAGGTCTAGTTTATAGGATTGCCTTTCTTTTCGATAGATTTCTCTAATGGGCGTTAAACCTAGAATATCTACATAAAAGGCTTTGGATTGTTGGTAATCGGAGGCGATAATGGCGATGTGGTGGATTGTATTGAGCAAGATGATGAATTTTATTGAATTTAGATTTTAGAGCGTCAGCTAAAAACTGATAAATGGTTAGTCGAACGTGTCAGACACCTTTGGAGGTGTCCGACACGTGAGTATCAATTTTCAAACTGACTATCTATTATTTGCTACAAAATTGACTTTTTTAACGGTACGCTTTAAAATTATGCTTAATTTATTTTTTTTCTTTGTAAAAACAATTATATTACGTTACCTCCTTTTTTTTATAAACAATAACTTATCTTTTTTGGGTTTTCTATTAGCTTCAAAATTGTTGGAAGAAACCTGGTAAAGTGTTTTTGTGTTGTTGCTTAATAACCTTAAGTAACTTCTTGTTCCGATATAATATACCTCAAAATATCCATCTCCATACTATTACAATTAATAATAATTTCCGTCTTTTAATGGTGTTATCATCAATAGAAAGACTTATATAATTCATCTTTTTTTACAAAAAACAAATTTAAAATGCTTACTATGATTAACAAACAGTACTTATTGATTTTTTTTATGTTACTTGCCCAAGTAGGGTTACTTGCTCAAAATGGAGGTGATTCCATCTTCAATGATTTTCCTTGGTTAAGTCTTCACATTGATGAAAATAACTGTGAAGGAGCTAATGTACAGGTATTTTTGGATGATAAAGGCACCCATTTTGTTTATGTGAGAACAGGAACAACTAAACGATTGTTCTATGGAGATGGAGCATTTGCCTGCATAACTGCCTCCAATATAGATTGCTTGGAGTTTTGTGGTATAGGTCAAAATGATTTAGTAGATGCATGGCTTTGTCCTGGTGATGGCGGTATGTTTACAGACCCACCAAGCAATAATGTTTTTGAGCAAACACCGACAAATCTTTACGTTGATACTCCTTTTGAAGACCTTAAAGTTTACCCAACAATAGCCAATGAAACCATCCAAGTTTATTTTTCTAATAAAGCCGATATTCGATTGATTGACTTGAGTGGGAAAGTGCTTTTCGTAATGCCACATGCTGGAGGTCATTCTACGCTGAAAGTAACAGATTTAGCAGAAGGATATTACATGGTGCAAGTACAGTCTGAAAGAGCTATGAAAACCTCTAAAATAATTGTCTCTCATTAAGACGCTAGTGCTAAATTATAAATCTAAAAACTACCTAAAATAAAGCCGTTCCCTTATGTAAAAGAGAACGGCTTTATTTCAAAATAGGCTTTATGAAATCATATACTATCGTTCTCTGTTATTCGACTAGAATAATAGAAGGGACGACGACAGAAATGATAATGATTACACTCATATTGCTATTTTGATTAACACATAACAAAAGTGGATAAAATATATAACAATTGCAAAGAAAAAAGGATTGTTTGAAAAAAAGTAAAAATCACGCTCCAAGAGCATATAAATTTAATAGAATCCACAAACGAGGAAAAACTAGCTATTGATTTAATTATTTTCTATTTTTATCCCATTTTTAGTCATTGTGTACTAAAATGGCTAGTCTTATTCTTATCACATTTCTTAGAAATATAGATTTTGTATATGAAAAGTAACGTATTAAAGGATATAATAGTGTTTGCATTAGTTGGGATCTGTTGTATTCAAATACCATTAGTGGCGCAGAAATATACCCAAGTAGAGGTTGATTCTCTTAAAAAACTTACAGAAGTCTGCGATTCAATTGGTCTACGGACAATGGGTAATTTAGCTACACATCATTATAGCGTTCGAGACTTTGAGACCCAAGGTTATTACGTGCGTCGGCAGGTAGAATGTGCAGAGCAATTTTGGCGAGAAGAAAGAAAATACAAAATAGCTGTATATAGAGCCTACTATCATCAATTACTTTATAATCTTTATAAGGATAACCCAGTAACAGATTCTGTGCTAATGGCGGCGGATAAAATGAGAACTTTCGCACTTCAAGATACCAGTTTTTCAGGTAGAAGACACGAAGTTATTGCCCAATTGGTAACGGGATTACATTACTTTGATAATATCGACGATTATGATAAGGGATTTGAATCTCATATGAAGACGATGGACCTTGCGATGAAATACAAGGTATATGAAACCTACTTGTGGACTGCTGGTGATATCTTTGATTGGTACAAGGAAAAAGCGAAATTTCAAGAAGCGTATGATTTAGCAGAAGATGTCCTTTCTAAAGTTCCGGATCTAGACAAAGCATCCAATAAAACAGAATTTATTAAGACAGATATTGGAAAAATGAGGGCTGAATTATATAAATTTAGATATAACCAAAAAAGAGTTCGATTAAAATTATCTAATCCTCAAAATAAAGATTACGATGTTGTATTCGATATGGGCAAAAAGCTAATCCAAGATGACATTGATGGTGATTTTACATCTGAAGCAACTAAAAGAATAGCGTTTTTGTTGAGCGATTTGGAGCATTATCTTCCACTGGATACATTACTGAGGTACAGTACTTTGGCTGTGAAAATGGAAGAAAATTTCAAAAATAAGCATGTATTAACGCACTATTTGCATGGAAAACTGCTCAATCAATCAGGTAAACCTAAAGCTGCCAAAAAATATCTATCTATAGCGCTCCCTTATGCCAAAGAAAAGAAAAAGAAACTGGAAGAACTTGTCGATATTTATAGCGAATTGGCTGCTGTGAATTTAAAATTAGGTGACACCAAGGCTGCTCAGAAAAATTTTGATGCCTACAAATTATACATTGATTCTGTCTATACTAGAAAAAATCGAACTGCTGTAGAAGCGGTCGAGACCAAATATGAACTGAGTCAACAAGTTGAAGCTAATACCGTGATGGCCAAAGAGGCCGAAACGCTAAATTATCAATTAAAGTTATTGTCCATAATAGGAGGATTATTGCTAACTCTTTTAGCGCTTGCAGCAACTTTTTATTTTCAAAAGCGAAAAAGTGAATTGAAACTCATGCAACTAAATGAGACAAAAAATAAAATATTCGCTATTTTGGCGCATGATCTAAGAAGCCCAATATCTTCTCTAAGTAATTTATCCAATAAAGTAAAATTTCTCGCTAAAAACAATCGACTAGAAGAGTTAGATGCTATTGCGGAGCAAACGGACAGCCGCTTGCAATCACTCAACGATAATTTAAATAATGTTTTACTTTGGGCGGTCACCGAGTCTAACTTAGTAAAAGTAGAAAATCAAGAGGTCTATCTAAAAAGTGAATTAGATAATATATGTAACTTATATAATGAGGCTATAGAAGAAAAAAGAGTAGAGGTGAAAAACAATGTAATGGACGCACTTACCGTTGAGACAGACATCAAGATTTTTCAAACGATTGCTCGGAATTTAATTAGTAATGCCATTAAATTTTCTTACGAAGGTGGTCAACTCGAATTCTCCCTCGTAGAAAATAAAAAATCAATAGAACTAAGAATAGCAGACAATGGTATCGGTCTGAAAGATGCTTCCGAACCGAATCCTTCAAAGAGGGATATGGAAATCCGTAAAAAATCCGCTGGTAGTGGAATTGGTCTTAAGATTTGTGAGGAATTAGCAATCAAGACTGGAATAAAATTAAAACTTGCGCCCAATCCAGCAGGAGGAACTATGGGCATTTTACAATTTAGCAAGGCAGCATAAAAAAGGACGGGTAGAATTGGTAGACTTCCCAATCACTGATTATAAACCAGCCCGACTGCGTAATGTGGGCGGGGCACTAGTGATAGTGGCAGTAAATAAGTAGCAGTAAGCAGTAGAGTCAAGTAGCTAATTATCAACCTGTTGCAAAAAATAAAAACTATTACTTACTTCGTGCATAAACCACTAGTCACTGTTCAAATAACTGTGTTTAGGCAAAAAATCAGCATTGAAAATCAAGGCTTTACTGCTGACTGCCTACTGCCTACTGCTGCTGACTGCCTACTGCCACTGCTGACTGCCTACTGCGGGGCACTAGTCACTTTTAGGGGATTCTTTCATAGAATAGCTAATTTTTTATTTGGGCAGGTTATTTTTTGCCAGTTCTCTTATCTTTTCTGTTTATAATGATTTGTTTAAAACCATACACTTTTTACTGAGTCACGCACTCCGCTACGCTTCGTGTGGGAAATAGGGTTCTTGGGGTTGGCAAAATTGGATTTTTTGACAAAAAATCCAATTGAATGTTTCAGCTACGACTTTAATGCACACAATTTATCATGAATCTTCAAAACCTGTGGTACAAGCGGCGCTTTCCCATCATTCAAAATAATGTAATCTGCCAATTTTATCTTTTCGGCATCAGGCAATTGTTTGTCAATTCTTGCTTTTACAGCTTCCACCGTCGTATCATCTCTTTTTAGGACCCGTTCAATCCGAATATCTTCTGGTGCAACAACTAAAATGCTTTTATTCATTTGTAAATGTCCTTTGCTCTCAAAAAGAATTGCTGCTTCTTTCAAGGTATACGGTACACTTTCCTGCGCATTATGCCAGTCCAAACCATCTTGATACATCGCAGGATGCACAATATGATTCAATTTTTCTAATTCTTTTTTATCAGAAAAAACAATATTGGCAATATACACTCGATTATAACTGCCATCAGGTAAGTAAGTTTCCTCTCCGAAAGTGTCGGTTAATTTTGCTTTTAGGGATTCATTTTCAACAATTAATGCCTTGGCTCGGTCATCTGCATAATAGATGGGAATGCCGAGTAATTCGAATAATTGACAAATGGTTGTTTTTCCACTGCCTATGCCGCCTGTGATGCCTACTTTTTTCATTTTTACGGTTTCCAGTTTCCAGTTACCTGTTGGTTTCCTAAACTGGCAACAGGCAACAGGTAACTCTCATTTACTGATACCCAAAACTCTTTAAAACTCGGTCATTGTCTCGCCAATTCTCCTTAATCTTCACATAGAGTTCTAAATAAACTTTGGTATCCAAAAACTTTTCAATATCCTTTCTAGCCTCAGTGCCTAATTTTTTAATCGCTGCGCCACCTTTACCAATAATGATTGGTTTTTGTGTTTTTCGATTGACATAAATATGGGCTTCTATTCTAGTAATTTCCTCGCCTTTATTGGTCACATCTTCTTTAAAAGAATCTACAATAACTTCGCAAGAGTAGGGGACTTCTTTTTTATACTGTTGTAATATTTTTTCTCGAATGATTTCACTGACAAAAAAACGTTCTGGCTTATCAGTCAGCTGGTCTTTTGGATAGTAAACAGGCCCTTCTGGGGTGTTGTCTAAAATCAATTCTAATAGTTTTTCGGTATTGGTTTGATTTAAGGCAGAAATGGGTATCGTTTCTTTAAAATTGACCCAGCTATTCCATCTTTTGATTAAATCCGTGATTTCTTCGTCTGTACTTTGGTCTGTTTTATTAATCACCAAAAATAAAGGTACTTTCAATTTTTTCAAACGAGTAACCGTCGGACCATCTTCTTCATATTGGTCATATTTATCGGTAACGAATAACATAACATCTGAATCTTCAAAAGTAGAAGATACAAAACGATTCATTGCTTCGTGCATTTTATAGCCTACTTCTACGACTATACCTGGTGTATCCGAGAAAACCAATTGGTAGTCGTCATCACTAACAATGCCTAAGATACGGTGTCTAGTCGTCTGAGGTTTGCTGGTGATAATAGACATTCGTTCGCCGACTAAAGCGTTCATTAAGGTGGATTTGCCAACGTTTGGCCGACCTATGATATTTATAAAACCTGATTTGTGCATTTTTTTGAGTTGCCAGTTGCCAGTTGCGGGTTACCAGTTGCCAGTTGGACGTACAAACAGGCAATTGGTAACTGGTAACTGTTCTAATTAAATCTAATCGCCTTTACGGGGCTAATTTTAGTAATTAAATAAGTTGGGATGGTTAAAAAAGCGACCGTTAGCAGCAAAGTGCCGATATTTAAAGCGGCAATGGTGAATACTTCTAAATTAATGGGCGCATAAGACAAATAGTAATTTTCCTCCGATAATTTGATGAAGTGAAAATAATCTTCTAATAAACAGAAGCCAATCCCTAATAAATTTCCATATAATAAACCGAGCGCAATAATATAAGCTGCGTGGTATAAAAATACTTTCCGAATCATCCAATCTGTTGCACCAATGGCTTTTAAAATCCCAATCATATTGGTGCGTTCTAAGATTAAAATTAAGAGTGCCGTTATCATATTAATAATACAAACGGCAATCATCATCGACAAAATCACTACTTCATTAATGTCTTGGAAGTCTAGCCAACCAAATAAAAAAGGCAGTATTTTTTTGAGATTTTCACCTGCTAAATAGTCAGGTATTTCGTTTAGATAAATATGTTCAGTCATCACCTCCAAATCAGCTAAGTCTTCTAGCACAATTTCAAATCCACCAACTTGATTTGGTTGCCATTTATTTAAGGCTTGTAAAAAACGAATATCTACCAAGGCAAATACTTTATCAAAATCGACCATGCCCGTTTTAAAAATGCCTGTTACCGTTAACCGTCTACCTATTTGACCATTGCCATTGGTGTCTCTAAAATAAACAACAAATTTTTGCCCAACTTCTACATCTAAACGGTCTGCTGTTTGCTGAGAAATCATAATGCCTCGCTCTGCTGCTTCACTTTGTAGCGGCAATAGTTTACCCGATAAGAGAAATTGTTCCATGAATTCCCAATCGTAATCAGCTCCTATGCCTTTAATAACAATTCCTTCAATGGCTTCTTTGGTTTTGATAACGCCAGGTTTGAGGGCGTATACTTGGATATGTTTAACGCCACCCTCCGTCATTGCTTCATATTCTCCAGGTAATTCTAAACCGAAAATTTCTCTTTTTGCAGGATAGATGACTTGCCCTATTGCTGCAATATTTTGATAGAAATCTTGATTTTTATCAATTGGAATGTTCGTCTCTAAGGCTAAATCTCTACTGTTTGGTCCAGCAGCCGTCACTTGAATATGCCCATTAAAACCGAATATTTTACTGCTTATTTCCTTTTTGAAGCCACTAATCATAGCAGTTGCCCCAATCATAACCGCTAAACAAACGGCAATGGCAGCAATGGCAATGCGAATAATCATCCTCGAAAAGGATTGTTTATTGGCTTCGGCGACTTTTTTAGCTATGAAATATTCTAAATTCATTTACGGGATAACATGATTTTCTAGATTAATAGGATATTGACCTGTTTTACTAGTGAAAATAGAAGGGCATCGCCCTGAAACGGTCTGTAGAAAATGGATTAATTGTAGGGAACTTAAAGAGGAGCGTAGCTTCGGCACTTTAAGAACTTGTTGAGCATATGTTTTAACCCTAAGGATAAATTCACAGTAAGTTCTAAAGGATTGTGTCGAAGCTACGCTCCTTTTATCCTAAAAATAAATTAGCGTAAAATAGCTACAGACGGTGTCGGGGCTATGCCCCTTTCTATTTTGAATACTATTTACTTGAATTGACATTTAAGCTTGTAGTATAATATTCCTATGACAGAATCTTCAAAATAGCCAATGATTTATTGTCATTGCTATTGAAATTGATATTTATACAATAAGTTCTATTGTCAATTCACTTATTTTCTAGGATTAATCGTAAAAGTACTACTTTACCAGAAAAGAAAAAGGAGAAAAATTCAAGACTATTAGAATTTTTCTCCTTTTATTATTTTTAACGATAAAGGTGTAGATAAATTGTCATTTGGATAGGAATTCTAGCATTCTTTATTCCTTATAACGAATTCATCATTCATCGTTTATCATTCATCGTTTATCATTCATCATTTTAATTACCCTTCTCCAGTCTTTTTCTTCTTCTTAAAAGGATTGAAGTCCTTCAATTTATCTTTAACCTTATCAATTTCCTTTCCGATGGTGGTATCTTTTAAAATCTTACCTGCATCCTCAATTTTAGGTAAATTAATTGCTCCTCCAGCTTTAAGTGAATCTAAAGCATCTTTTGCTGCATCCTTTGTCGTTTCTTTTACTTCCTCTACTTTTTTATCTACTACCGCAGTAACGGTATCTTTGAAAGCTTCTGTTTCTGCTTTAATGGAATCAACCGTGTTATCAATGACGGTTTTAGCAGAGTCAACTGCTTGGTCAATAGTCTCTTCTACCGCTGCTTTAGTTGCATCTTGTACAGAAGTCTCGCCATCTGCTGCTACTGGAATTACATTAAATTTAGGGGCTAACATGGACCCCGTTAAATCTATTTTTAATCGAACAAATTCGCCATTGGCTAAATTGATGCCTTTTTTATTAGCGGCTTTCGCAATAACATCCCACGCATTATTGGCTGTTCTGGATACACCTGTTTTTTCCATTAATTTTCTTGGGATTCTAGCTTTTACAACATATTCCATTTCTTGGGTCAATCCATGTTTCCCTTTTATTAAAAAGGACATATCTTCGATTTTATGCTCAAATTCTTTGACGGTTAAAAAACCATCTTTGACCTCAATCCAATTTTTAGAATCCCTAAGTTTTAGTTTTTTGACTTTATCTTCGATATTTAATTTCTTACTTAAATCGCTCAAAGGCTTAAAACCATCGACTACGCCTTCTAATGTATGGAAAAAACCACTTAAATTTAAAGTCGTTAAATCTGGAATCATGTCTTTGCCCAAAATACCATTCATAGACAAAGTTGTATTGAATTTGCCATCAATGAATTTACCAATAGGGGCTAAGGTTTCAAAAGTATTGAAGGTATTAAATGCCTTATTAAAATTTAAGGATTCTAAAGTTGTTTCCATATCAAACTTAGGCTTGCTTAAATCTTGGGTATTATAAGCGCCGTTAAAAGATACATTGCCACCTAATATTCTACCCTTTACATCCTTCATCTCTGCCGCACTTTCCTTAACGACTACATCCCCTTTAATATTGGTTAAATCAAAATTGGTATAACTGACTTTCTTTAAATCAGAGCTAATGGTCAAGTCGATATTGTCGGGTACAGGGATAACTTCCATTGCTTCCGTTGTTTCGGTCGCTTCCGTCTCTGTCATAAATTGATTCAAATCAAGATATTCTGATTTTAAATCAATATTTCCCGTCAGTACTTCATTATCCATAGCATAACCAATTAAATTATTGATGCTGCCAGATGCTTGAATATCACTTTTATCAATCTTGGTGTAGAATTTATCAATGGTTGTTCTTTCTGGATTAACTGTCCCATCAAAAGTAAAATCCTTCATCTCATAGACATCATAATCCAATTGTTTGATATTGGCATCTACATTGAAATTAAAGCGGTCAAATATTTCTGTTGTCGTTTCTTCGTTATTTGTTAAAACCGATTTAGGTTGATTTTCATAAGTATTAAAAAATCCAACTTTAGGAGTGGTTGCTGCTGCTTCAACTAACCATTCATTGGCATTAAAATAGGTAGATTCCATTTTGAAATTGCCTTCCATCGTCTTTTCTGGGCTGAAATAAGCCAATAAATTAAAGATGTTCCCAGAAGCTTTGATGTCACTTTGGCCTAAATTGGCGTCAAAATTATCTAATTTAATTCGTTGCGGACTGAAGTCGGTGGCTAAAGCTTTGATGTTCACCTTTGGTAAGCCATCTTGTTCTACAATCATATCTGTAACGGCAATATTTCCTCGCATATCAATCGCTTCATATTGCGCTTTTTCCATTTGTGACATAGACGCATTGATGTAAACATCCGATTCAATCACACCACTTAATGTATTTATGCCTTCTAATGGAACGGCTTTTCCTATATCTTCCAAGTCAAGTGTTCCTCTTAATTCTGTTTTTAACTGAGGATTAGAAATAGGATTTCTTAAATTGAAGTTTCCTGCAAAGGGGTTGTCGCCTAGTTTGAATTCAAATTGAGGAATGCGTACTACTAAATCATCAAAATCGGCAGTTGGACTGTTAATGGTAATATCCGTAAAAATGGATTTTAATGCCATTGGTAAATCAGGATATTGCACACTTCCATTATCAATTTGCGTGGATATTTTGAAAGCAGGATAAATATTTTTTGCAGCGTTATACGTTCCAGCTAACAAACCATTTAAAGTCATTTTACCATCAATTTTAGCATTGGCATAATCAGCAGTGTAAGCGGAAGGAATAATGGACCAAAGATTTTTAAAGCTATTTTGTGGCGAACTAAACTTTAAATCCATCACATATTCCTCGTCATTCATATCTACCATTCCATCCGCTTTGATGGTCAAAGCATTTAGTTCCAAGACATTATCTTTTAACGTAAAAATAAGGTCGTTGATATTCATATTGATGGTTGCCGCTAAATTTGCTTTTGCTTTACGCAAATAAGTCATGCCTTCCATTTCAACGGTCATCGCTTCTACCTGTGTTTGCGTTGCCAAATCAAAGATAGATTCCGAAAAATCACCACTTCCTGTATGATTTAAATTATCCATTTCCATCTCAAAATCAAGACTTTCATCAACATAAGTCAATTGCCCATTTTTGATGGTATACTGTTCCATTTCTACTAAATATTCTAGTGGTTCAGCATTTTCGGGCGTTTCAGTAGGCTTGGCAATATCCCAGTTGGCTTGCCCATTCTTCAAAACTCGCACATTCACAACAGGACTTTCTAAAGTGAAAGCCTCTACTGGAATAGAACTAGAGTTGCCCCAAACTTTCCAGAAGTTTAATTCTAATTCAGCGGCAGGTGCAGCAAATAAGCGAGTGCCAGCAAATTCATTAACTCCGTCCACCGTTAAATCATCTATATGTAGACTTAGTGCAGGGAAATTTCGCAAGAGTGATAATTCCACGTCCTTAAAATCCACTTTTGCGTTGAGCGATTTATTAGTTTCTGTTTTAAGAATGTCTACAATTTTATCCTTATAAAAAATAGGAATGGCAATAGCGGCTACTAAAAACAGTACCACAAAAAAGCCTAGTATTTTAAATATATTTTTGATTAATTTCATAATTACAAGATGACAGGATTATTCAAGATTTACAAGATGATGATTATAAATTTATCGTTTATCATTCATCGTTCATCATTTACTACAAATCCATCGTTTCAAAAAATCAGTTTATTGTTCTATTGACTGTAATTTTTTTAATGGTCACAATATTAATGCCTTTTTTTTAATAAGGTACAAATACGGTGATTGTTTGATAAATGGATGATTTTTGTATTGGAAATGCATAAAAGAAGTAGTGAAAAGGCGGGTTTTTAAGTTTTCTTTAACGTGTTGCAATAAATCAGGCAGCTTATCTCTGTAGCTCAGACAATTTTTTTTCTAACCATTTTCTATTAAATATAGCTTCTGTTTCCTGCAGTTCTTGTTGTAATTTATTCCATTCTTTAGTTATTTTCTCTTGTTCTTTATAAGGCCTTACTGAAAAAAGGTGTCGGACACTTTGATTTAATAAAATACAGATATTTTAATTATTAAAATCGAATCATTTATATATGATAAGTGTCCGACACCTGTTCCAAAATCGACCTTTTTT
>JBGCFJ010001199.1:0-13458 GCA_045106885.1 Saprospiraceae bacterium | reverse complement strand
CAAATTTTCAATTTTAAACCACCTTCGGCGGGAATCTGAGGTTAAATTTGAGATTAACGGTTATCGACATTTTAAAATATCGACAATTTGTTGGTTTTAAATTTTGTGTAAGCGCCTAAGTAAAATTTAATTTTCAATTTTAAACCACCTTCGGCGGGAATTTGAGGTTGAATTTGAGATTAACAAATATCGACATTTTAAATTATCGACAATTTGTTGGTTTTAAATTTTGTGTAAGAGCCTATACCAAGCAGTTAAATAAGGTAAGATTCATTAAGAAATTTTCGTTAAGTGTTTCGACAGAAATAAGTTCTGTTTTTGACGGAAGCACTTACTTAATAGTAGTAATGAAAAAATCCATTTTGCAAAATCATGTTGACTATGCCAAAGAAGTATTTAAAATTGAAGCACAAGCCATTCAACAACTTAGTCTTTATTTAGATACTAACTTTAACCAAGCGGTTGAATTAATTTTAGCCACTACAGGAAAATTAATAGTAATTGGAATGGGAAAGTCTGGCCTAATTGGTCGAAAAATGGCGGCTACTTTTTCCAGTACTGGAACACCTAGTTTTTTTCTACACCCAGCAGAGGCATTTCATGGTGATTTAGGCATGGTTGCTAAAAATGATGTTTTATTAGCCATTTCCAAATCAGGAGAGACTTCCGAAATATTGCAACTCATTCCATTTTTTAAAAAACAACAATTACCTATTATCGCCATTTGTGCAGCGGCAAATTCCACTTTAGTAAAAAACGCCAATTACTTCTTAAATGTGTTGGTGAATCAAGAAGCCTGTCCTTTAGATTTAGCTCCAACTGCCTCTTCTACCGCAACCCTAGCTATGGGAGATGCTTTAGCGATGGCGTTGATGAAAGCTAGAGGTTTTCAGCGAGCCGATTTTGCACAATTCCATCCTGGTGGGAGTCTGGGCAAAAAATTGTTAACGGCAGTTGAAACAGTTATGCATCAAAAAGATTTACCAATTATTTCGAGCAAAACAGAAATGGAGGCATTAATTAATACCATGACAAAAGGTAAATTAGGATTGGTGGTTATTCAAGAAAACCAAAAAATTATTGGTATCATAACCGACGGAGACTTACGACGAATTATGCGAAAAAAACAAGGCGATTTTTTTCAATTAAAAGCGAATGATTTTATGACTAAAAATCCTATCACTATTCCTCCATCTACCACCATTAAAGCAGCCGAAACACTAATGGTTAAACATAAAATCACTTCTTTACTTATTGCCGAGGCAGATAGTTTAGTTGGTGTTATACAAATTTATCAAGTAGCTTAATTTTTAAAAATGTTATATCAACAACTAACCAGTGCTCCTTTTATCATTGCAGGACCATGTGTGATTGAATCTCAAGCTTTATTATTGGAAATAGCAGTAGAATTAGTTCGCCTACAAAAACGCTTCAACATACCAATCATCTTCAAAGCATCTTTTGATAAAGCTAACCGAACTTCCATCCATTCCTTTCGAGGTCCTGGTTTAAAAAAAGGTATCGAAATGTTAGCGATAGTAAAAGAAAAATATCAGCTCCCTATCACTACAGATATTCACGAATGTCACCAAGCAATACCTCTGACGGAAGTAGTAGATATATTACAAATTCCCGCTTTTCTTTGTCGACAAACTGATTTATTAGTAGCAGCAGGCAAGACAAATAGAATCGTAAATATTAAAAAGGCACAGTTTCTGTCAGGAAAGGATATGGCGTTTCCTGCTGAAAAAGTAGCGTCAACGGGTAATCAGCAGATTTTATTAACCGAAAGAGGAAATATGTATGGGTATAATAATTTAGCAGTCGATTTCAGAAACATCCCAGATATGCAAGCTTTTGGCTATCCTGTAGTCATGGATTGCACCCATGCGGTACAGCGACCAGGGGGAGCTGATGGCAAAACTGGTGGCAACAGAGAATTCGTTCCCTCTATGGCTTATGCAGCAAAAGCCTTCGGTGCAAACGGTTATTTCTTTGAAGTACATCCCGACCCCACGATTGCTAAAAGTGATGGGCCAAATATGCTGTATCTAAAAGATTTTGAAGCCGTTTTAGAAAAACTATTAGTGAGTGGCGGTTCGTAAGTATAAGCAGTTGAAAATTTTAAATTGAAAATTGAAAATTATTTTTACAAATGATTTTAGGGCAAAAATTAGTCATCATCATGCCTGCATACAATGCAGCAAAAACGATAGAAAAAACCTATCGAGAATTACCTTTTGATATAGTAGATGAGGTCATTTTGACAGATGATTATAGTGCTGATAATACCATAGAACGAGAAAAGAAATTAGGTATCAAAGAAATCATTATTCACAAAAAAAATAAAGGATACGGCGGTAATCAAAAATCCTGTTATAATCGTGCTTTGGAATTAAATGCCGATATAGTGATTATGCTCCATCCAGATTACCAATATACGCCGAAACTAATCCATTCGATGGCTTATTTGATTGCCAATGAAGTTTATCCTGTTGTCTTAGGTTCTAGAATTTTGGGAAAAGGCGCATTAAAAGGCGGAATGCCCTTAATTAAGTATGTTGCCAATCGTTTTCTAACCTTATTTCAAAACATTTTAATTAATCAAAAATTATCTGAATACCACACAGGCTACCGTGCTTTTTCCAAAGAAGTATTAGAAGGCATTAATTATAATATTAATTCTGATGATTTCATTTTTGACAATCAAATGATTTCACAAATATTCTATGCAGGCTTTGAAGTTGCCGAAATTACCTGCCCTACTAAATATTTTGAAGAAGCCTCTTCTATTAATCTAAAAAGGAGTGCTATTTATGGCTTAGGCGTGTTAGCAACCTCTATCAAACATCGACTTAATAAAATGGGGTTGTTAAATTCTAAAATCTATCAAAAAAGGGGAGAAGATGCGAGTGGGCAGTAGCAGTGGCAGTGGCAGTGGGCATTAGCAGTAGCAGTGGCAGTGGCAGTGGGCAGTAGCAGTAGCAGTGGCAGTGGCAGTGGGCAGTAGCAGTGGCAGTGGCAGTGGGCAGTAGCAGTAGCAGTGGCAGTAGCAGTGGGCAGTGGCAGTGAAAATCTTGATTTCAGCAACTAAGTGCTCAGACAAATTTAAATTAACAACTTTCTGCTAACAAATTAAACTATACTCGTCAAAAAACGCTGTGCCCTCTGTGTACTCCGTTTCTCTGTGGTAAAACTAAGCTATGCTCGTCCAAGTAAAAGATGTTCGTTTATTTTTGTCATATTACTTAATCTTTACAAAAACATAGTTACCTGAATAACTATTCCTATCACAAATCTATCTGCGTTATAGTTCATCCACATAATAAACCTATCTGTGTTATAAACCTACCAAGCAGATCTTCATGTCACAAAATTGTTAGTGTTTCGTTAAAAAGGCGAACATGGTCGATAATTTGGAGAACTATTTGCTTTAAAGTTGTTATATTTATTGTAGACAATTTGTAATAGACGAGATAATATTTCGTTTAAGCAGTACTTAAAAGATTTATAGAATAGTATATCCCTCAGAAAAAATATTAGGTCTATCGACCACACTAAAAAATAACCTATGAAGTTTAAAGGATTTGTATTTTTTGCATTTGCTGCATTGTTTTCACTCGTTGCAGCGAATCAACCAAAAACAGACGAAGCACAAAAAGAAGCCATTTTAATGCAAACTGTTTTAGCTGGTTTAGAACAACTGCATTATGCGCCCTACAAAATTGATGATGAATTTTCCAATAAAGTGTTCGATTTATATTTAGAGCGAATTGATGGTAACAAACGCTGGTTAACACAAGCAGATGTCAACCAATTGGCGCAATATAAAGACCAATTAGATGACCAAGCAAAAGGTGGCACTTTTGAGTTTTTAAATTTATCGGAAGCTACTATCAATAAAAGCTTAGTCAAAACAAAGGCTTATTACCAAGAATTTTTAGCACAGCCTTTTGACTTTACAGGTAAAGAGACGATTGAATTGGACGGAGACAAAAAAGCTTTTGCCAAAGACGATGCAGAATTAAAAATGTATTGGGAAAAGGCCATGAAATATGAGACGTTGACTCGATTAGTTAATAAAATAGAAGCACAAGAAAAAGCGAAGAAAGGAGAGAAGCAGGCTGATAAATCTACTACCCCTAAAAATACAATAGGAAAAGTACAAGATTTAGATGGAGCAATAGAATTAGAAAAAGAAGCGGAAGAAGAAGTAAAAATCAAAACCGTTGCCGAATTAGAAGAAGAATCTCGCAAAGCAGTACTAAAATTATTTAATGATTGGTACCATAGAATGGAAAAGCGACAGCGAAAGAATTTTGTGAGCGATTATTTAAATTCTTTTACGAGTGTATTTGACCCACATACCAATTATTTTTTACCCGCAGATAAAGAAAATTTCGACATCGGAATGTCTGGTCGATTAGAAGGAATCGGTGCAAGATTACAGGAAACACCAACAGACGAAACTAAAGTAGTCATGGTCGTACCTGGAGGACCAGCTTATAATGGTAAAATACTCGAAGTAGAAGATATTATTCTTAAAGTAGCCCAAGACGATGATGGTGATTGGATAGATATTGCTGGCTGGGATATTAACGATGTTGTTGCTAAGATTAGAGGAAAAAAGGGAACAAAAGTTCGATTAGCTGTCAAAAAAGTAGATGGTTCTATTGTTGAGACAACTATTATTCGAGACGAAATAATCATGGATGAGGGCTATGCAAAATCTGCAGTTTTAGATTTAGAAGAAATTGGTGATAATATTGGTTATATCAAATTACCTCGTTTTTATGCCGATTTTAATAAAAGAGATGGACATCAATGTGCCATTGACGTAGGCATCGAATTGGAAAAATTAAAGAAACAAAAAGTCAATGGAATTATCCTTGATTTGAGAAGTAATGGTGGTGGTTCTCTAAGAGATGTAGTCGATATGTCAGGTTTCTTTATTGAAGAAGGACCAATTGTTCAAGTAAAATCAAGGCGTGCCAATGCGGAAGTTTTAAATGATAAAGACCCAAGTGTGCAATATGACGGACCGCTAATTGTAATGGTTAATTCTTTTAGTGCTTCGGCTTCTGAGATTTTAGCGGCTGCTTTACAAGATTATGACCGAGCAGTAATTGTTGGAAGTGATGCTACTTTTGGTAAAGCAACAGTACAACGATTTTTTGATTTAGATAGAGCAATCAGAGGCTATAGTGATATTAAGCCATTAGGGCAGGTAAAAGTAACAACTCAAAAATTTTATAGAATCACAGGAAATTCTAACCAATTAGAAGGCGTGATTCCAGATATTATGTTACCTGATAACTATGACTTGATCAAGACGGGAGAACAAGAATATGAAACGGCGATGAAGCAAACAAAGATTGAACCTGTCACCCATACTCAAGGGGTTTTCCAAGTTAAAAATAAGGCTGCTTTAAAAACAGCAAGTGAAGGAAGAGTTGCTAATAATGAAATTTTCCAAAAAATACAGGAAAACGCTAAACGTTTGAAAAAGCAAAGAGAAAGTACCAGCTACTCTTTAAATATGGATAACTTCCGAAAGCATAAAACCGCAACTAAAGCAGAAGCGGATAAATATAAAAATTTAATGAAGCCAATCGAAGGTTTAACCGTTAGTAATTTAGCTATTGACTTAGCACAAATTAATACCGACTCTTCTAAGATTGGTAGAAATGACGCATTCATTAAAGCACTAGAAAAGGATGTTTACATCGAAGAAACTTTACACATCATGAAAGATTTAGTGAAAGGTAGTACAGCTTATGTACCACAAGCTGGAAAGGAATAAGGATAACAAGTTTCTAAACATTAAAAAAGCGATATTGAAGAGTCTCAATATCGCTTTTTTTATTCTTAAATCTGTAGTGAGACTGTTCAAATAACTGCGTTTAGGCAAAGTCTTAGCATTGAAAATCAAGGCTTTACTGCCTACTGCCACTGCTGACTGTCCACTGTCTATGTAGTTTATGCCGTCTGACGTCTTAATTCACTGACATCATCATATCGCTTTTCTATTAAATTCTTTAATTCTTTTCTAGCAAAGAAAATTCGACTCTTCACAGTCCCCAAAGGCAATTCCAAATAATCTGCAATTTCTTGATATTTATACCCTGAATAATGCATCATAAAAGGTACTTTAATACTTTCATCTAAACCTCTAATCATTCCCTTTAATTCTGCTACCATAATATTTGAACCTGCTTTATTGGAAATAGCGACATTTCCAGAATTGATATAATAATTATTATCTGTAGAATCCATTATGGTATTGGCTTTTACTTTCTTTCGATAATTATTAATGAAAATATTTTTCATAATCGTAAACAACCAAGCTTTAAAATTAGTCCCTACTCGAAATTTCTCTCGATTAGTCATAGCTCTAAAAGCTGTTTCTTGATATAAATCCTTAGCGTCCTCTATACTTTTGGTTAGATTATAAGCAAAAGAATTGAGTACAGGAGTCATCTTATCGAAGTTATTATAAAATTCTAAAGCAGTCATAATTCAACAGGTTAGGTTATTTTAATTATTTTGTTGAACCAAAGATAGATAAAAGTTAAACAAATTACCAAATTTTGTTAAACATTTTTGCAAGATATTCTTAATAAAATTAATATATATGTTCATAGACAACATATTAAATATCTGAAAATCAATTAATTAAACCTAAATTAATGCCGTTTAATAAAATATTTTATTTTCAAAAAAAATTGAAAGTTTGTTTTTTTTGTTCATTCTTTTGTTTAAGTTAAACAAAAAAGCCTTTATAAATAAATATTTCAATCTACTTATAAAGGCTGTATTTAACTTAGGAACGCTGCATAAATAACTTTACATTATTGCTTACTTAAGATTATCAATAAAAAAACTGATAAATGATTAGTCGAACGTGTCGGACACCTTTGGAGGTGTCCGACACGTGATTATCAATTTTCAAGCTGACTATCTAAAATGTCCTTACTGCAAATGCGTATATAAAAATCCTGTCATTGCTTTATAAAATTCAAATCGATTTTCTTCATTTTGAAAACCATGTCCTTCATCATACTTCACCATATAAGGGACATCGATTCCTCTATCTCTCAGTGATTGTACAATTTGGTCTGCCTCGTCAATATTGACTCTAGGGTCGTTGGCTCCTTGGACCACAAATAAAGGAACTTTGATTTTATCTACGTGTAGGGCAGGAGAGTTGGCAGTCATCATTTCCTTATCAGTTTCTGGATGTCCGACCATTTCATATAAGGTTTCTAAATAAGGTTTCCAATACGGTGGAATCGTCTTCATAAAAGTGAACAGATTAGAAACGCCTACATAATCAATCGCACAAGTATACAAATCAGGGGTAAATGTAATGCCTGCTAAAGTCGCATAACCACCATAACTTCCACCATAAATAGCAATTCGTTTTGGGTCAGTAATACCTTGTTCTATTAACCACGCTACCCCATCCGTAATATCATGCTGCATATTTTGTCCCCATTGTTTGAAGCCTTTTTCCCAGAAATCTCGACCATAACCTGTACTTCCTCTAAAATTAACCTGTAAAACAGTATATCCTCTGTTGGTCAATAATAATACTTCTGGATGATAGCCCCAACCATCTCTAAACCAAGGGCCACCATGTGGTAAAATAACGGTAGGCGTTGGTTCTTTCTCTTTGCCCAAAGGTTGAGCTAAATAACCGTGAATCGTCAAGCCATCTCTAGCTTGGTATTGAATGGCTTGCATTCCAGCCATATCTTCTTCAGCTATCCAAGGTCCTACTTCTACTATCTTCGTTAAATCATCCGTTGTTTTATCATAGAAATAATAAGCCCCTAATGATTTATCACTATAAGTCCGAATCATGTATTTAGATTCATCCTTACTAGAACTAGCCAAAGCTACTTCATAGCCCGCTAATTTAGTCTCTAATTTCTCTTGCAAATCACCTCTTTCTTTATCGAAAAAATGAAAGTGTCTTTTCCAAGTAGTATAAGCTACACCTGTTAACACTTTCCGCTTTTTAGAATACATCAACTGAGCAACATCCACAGCTGGATGTTCAAAAAGTGGTTCGCCCACTTCTTCTTTTTTCACCATATCATAACGCACAATCACCGATTTATCTCGCCCAACATTGGAGGAAACAAAAACAATGTCACGATTGTCAAATTCAAAAAAGAGGGGTTGAAAGCTTACTTTAAAATTAGTAGTAAACACCTCTTGAAAATCGGTTGCCTCATCCGCTCGATAAATAACTTTCTGATTAATCCCATCGACCATTTGAATCGCAATACGCAATTTCCCATTGTGGTCAGTCATCCACTGTGTAATCGGTTCAGCAGGATTATTATTATTGGCAATTTGTTGATACGCTCCTGTTTGAATATTAATCCGATAAGGCTCAAACAACATTGGATTATTCTTATTCATCCCAATGATAATCTGCTCGTCTTGGTCTTTTAGATTATCAATCAACTCAATCTTCACTTTATCAAATGGCGTTAAATCTCTAGCGTTTTGTCCGTCTTTATCTACGGCAAATAATTTAAAATTCTCATCCCCACCACTATCCTTGACATAAACAATTCGATTATTCCCTTTCCAAAAATAACCCCCAATATTTCTATCCGTATCGTGAGTAATTTGCGTTGCTTCTTCTTCTCCAATTTTCTGGATAAAAATATTCATGCGCCTTTCATAAGGTGCTAGAAAAGAAAAGTAATTGCCATCAGGTGATAATTGATAGCCTGTCTTTTCTGGATTTTTAAAAAAATCTTCAATGGAGTATTTATACGTTCCTTTGTCGGCGTTGATTAAGGCTTGTAAGGCTTCTGGTGAACTTGGTAGGCTGGTGTTGCCTGGTAATTTTGTTTCGGGCTGTTGATTCATGTTTAGTTATTAATTTTTAGTTGTCCAAAATTCGGCATTCCTATTAACATAAACAATATAGGCTTTGTTTTACCATAAACAGTATGAAATCTTTTAGATGAATTATAAAAAAACTAAATTGTATTTAATACGATTTATTTTATAATTGGTGTTTCTTATTCTTTCATAACATCAGTCATTCATTAGCCAATCTATTATGAGAAAACTACAACTCCTAAAAACAAAACTTGAAAAACTAAGAACCTTAGATAAAAAATTTGAGGCATTTGGTGTAAAAAGTCATTACTACCGATTCAACAAAAAGCTTTCAGAATCAAAGGTTTTAGAATTTGAATCCAAATACCAAATTCGGTTGCCAAAAGATTACAGGAATTTCTTATTAGAACTTGGTGACGGAGGAGTTGGGCCCTATTATGGTATCATGAAATTAGCAGAGGTGATTCCAAGTTATCATCAAAATGATATTGCCATTCTAAAAGATAAATTTCCTTTTACAGATGATTGGAATTGGTCACCAAAAATTTTTGAGATGTTTGATTTTTTAAGAGGTGGTGGATTTAATAATTTACAAGAATATTTTTTTCAAAAATCTTTGATGACTTCCGAGTGGGAAGTCCCTAAGGAAGAATGGGAAGCCATACAACTATTATCAGGTAAAGTAAATTTAGGTAATGAAGTAGCGGAATTTTTCGGTAATATCTATTGGGAATCCTATTTCTCAAGAGAAATTGACAAAGGATCTATTGAATTATGCGAATATGGTTGTGCCCTACGATTTCGGTTAATCATCTCTGGACCAGAGAAAGGAAAAATCTGGTTCGATGAAAGAGCTGACCGTAATGGCATGTCACCAGTAAGAAATAATAAAGGGGAGAAACTCGACTTCATAACTTGGTATATGAATTGGCTGGATGAAACTATCAAACAATTTGAGCAATAGTTGAGATTATTACGTCTCAAAAAGAGCTTCATAGTATCAAAATTTCAGTAAATAGCATGGGTAATCTGTAATAATCAATACGGATCCACATCCACATTAATCCGCACAGAAGTATATCCTTCCTTCTGCCCTAGCATCTGATTCGCCGCTAGTACGATATTTTTCACTTGTTGAATCTGCTTACTGTTACGTCCTAATTTTATCATGACGTCTAATAGATAATAATTTCGAACCCTTGGAATAGAAGGCACAGCAGGGCCAATAACCATATTTCCCAATTTCTCTTTTAGAAATTTCACGTAGAAATAGCCGCCTTCATTAACAGTTTGTGGCTTTTTATGTTTAAGTGTAATTTGGATTAAACGATAAAAGGGTGGATACATAAAATCATTTCTTTCGATAATCTCTCTTCTAAAAAAGCCTTTAAAATCATTATTTTCTACTTCCTTTAAAACAGGATGCTCTACATCATATCCTTGAATAATCACCAAACCTTGCTTTTTCTTTCGACCTGCTCGACCACTCACTTGCGTCATTAATTGGTAACCTCTTTCACTAGCTCTAAAATCAGGAAATTGCAATAAATGGTCGGAGCTTAAAACACCTACTACGCCTACATTATCAAAATCCAATCCTTTCGTGACCATCTGAGTCCCTACTAAAATATCTAGTCGTTTTTCTTCAAAATCATTGATGATTTTAGCGTGGGCATTTTTTGTCCGAACGGTATCAAAATCCATTCGCCCAATCTTCGCATCAGGCAAATAAATTTTCATTTCATCTTCTATTTTTTGCGTTCCAAAACCCGTCATCTGTAATTCTATACTGCCACAAGCAGGACAAATTTTCGGAATAGATTCGCTATGCCCACAATAATGACAACGCAAATCATTGGTGAATTTATGATAAGTCAAACTCACATCACAGTTCACACATTCTTGATGCCAACCACAAGTTACACAGCGCAAAGCAGGGGAGTAGCCTCTTCGATTTTGAAATAGAATGGCTTGTTCACCCCGCTCAAATGCCAAAGCAAGGGCATCTATTAAAACAGAAGTAAATAAGCCTTTCATCTTCTTTTTCTTGTATTCATCTCTTTTATCTACTAAGACAATTTCAGGCATTTTTACCCCACCAAATCTTTCGGACATTTCGACTAAGCCATATTTTCCAGTCGTGGCATTTTGGTAAGTCTCTATAGAAGGAGTGGCGGTTCCTAAAAGGATTTTTGCGCCATGAATATGCGCCATATATACAGCCGTATCTCTAGCATTATATCTCGGTGCAGGATTATTTTGTTTGTACGAAGGGTCATGTTCTTCATCTACAATCACTAACTGCAAATTACTATAAGGCATAAACATTGCCGACCGAGCGCCCAAGACCAAAGGCATCCCTGTTTTTACCTGTTTCCAAACTTCTACCCGTTGATTATCATTAATTCTAGAATTATACACATTAATTTGGTCACCAAAAATCTTTTCGAGTCGCATAATGATTTGCGCAGTCAAGGCAATTTCTGGTATCAAATAAAGTACTTGTCCTCCTTTTTCAATGACTTCTTTTATTAACTCTACGTAGACTCTAGTCTTTCCACTCCCTGTTACACCGTGTAATAAAGCTACATTTTTCTGTTTAAAAATAGTTTTAATTTCCCCTAATGCTCGTTCTTGTTGAGTCGATAAATTGGGCGATTCTAGTAATTCTTCTTCATACGTTCCCAAACGACTCACTTCCTTATCGTATAATTCAAAAATTCCCTTTTTGGCAATAGCTTTTAAAACCGTTGAATCAACATTTGCTTTTTTGTAAATATCTTGTTTCCGCACAAACTCTTGTCCTCTTTCTATTTGCAAATAAGCCATCAAGGCTTCCATTTGTCGCTCTGCCCTACTGACTTTATCAAAAGCTATTTGCAATTGTGCTCGGTCAGATTCATAAGGTTCTTTTAGGCGGACACAAGCAATTTTCTTAGGTTTATATTTTTCTTTAAGCGTTTCTTTTAAATAAATCACCCGTTTTTCCAGCAATTTGTTAATGACTGGGTAAATTGTTTTTTGATTTAGAATCGCCTGAACATCTTCTATTTTTAATTCACTCTGAATCGTTAAAGCTTCCGCAATTAAATATTCTTTATCATTGAGTACTTCAAAATTATCATCAAACACAGGACTCAAAGTAATGGTCGTCTCACTATTCAATTTTAACCCTGCTGGCAAAGCCGCATTCATTACTTGCCCAATGGTACAACAATAATATTCAGCTATCCATTGCCATAGTTTATATTGAGTTGGGCTGATAATTGGTTGCGTATCAATGATAGAAAAAATGGGTTTAGGGGTATAATCTTTAGGTTGGTTGGTATGAATATCAACGACTAATCCTGCATATAATTTGCTCTTCCCAAATTGTACTTCTACTCGCATACCGAAAGCCAAATCGGTTGCTAATTCATCAGGAACAACATAGGTATAGGTTTTAGGGACTGCTATTGGAATGATAACCGTCGCAAAAGTTGCCGATGATAGAACTGGATGAAATGGTAGTTGACTCAATTTTTTAAGGTGTCAGGTTTGTTGATATTACCACACAAAAATAGACATCTTTTTAACAACAAAAAAAGGGATTATCTCACGTTATAGTAAGATAATCCCTTTTAATACACTTAATCGCTTATTGAGCTAAAATCATCAACTCATTTTCGAGTTATCGTTTTTATGCACTAAGCTTATCATTTAATTTCTATCTCTTGAATTCATAAATATCATCAAGATGTAAAGTAATTGTGCAATTGCAGCCAATGCACCAACAACATAAGTCATTGCCGCCCATTTAAGGGCATCTTTAGCTCCATCATGCTCTCTTCCTCTAGTAATGCCTGTGTTCTCTAACCAATTCAAAGCTCGATTACTCGCATCAAATTCAACAGGTAAAGTAACAACACTAAATAGGGCAGTTATGGCAAAAATAACGACTGCACCTAATAATACATAAGGATTATTTAGAGCAGCAGCAAACATAAAACCCATTCCAAAAATAAATTGCTGAGCTTTAGAGGATATTTGCACCAAAGGAACAATAGCTGACCTAAATTGTAACATGGCATAAGATTCAGCATGCTGTACGGCATGTCCTACTTCGTGTGCAGCAACTGCCGCAGCAGAAACTGTTTTACCATTATAAACATCTGGACTCAAACTAACCACTCTTGTTTTTGGATTATAATGATCCGTCAATCGCCCTCGTCCTTGTGTTATTTCTACATCATTTATATTATAGTATCGTAGCATTTCTTCTGCTACTTCTCTACCACTCATGCCAGAACTAGTGGGCATTTGTGAATATTGCGCAAATTTCTTTTGTAGCTTGCCGCTAACAAATTTGCCAATTAGACCAAAAACCATGCTTATTCCAAATAAACCGTATAGTATCAATGTTTTAGTTTTTTTTGTTAAAAAATAAGTTTTTAATGCTCAATTAATGGGTTTAAGTACCTACAACCAAATACTCGACACTTTATGATGGGCTCTTTTTCCACTATAAGCATCCCATCCGCAAGCGGTTCACTAAGAAATAAGCACTCCTGTCCGTAAACGGTTCACAAACGGTGTTTGCTCATCCCGAAT
>JBGCFJ010001198.1:0-3256 GCA_045106885.1 Saprospiraceae bacterium | reverse complement strand
ACCCCTCTCTTCAAAAAGAGGGGAACTAACTCTGGGAAAATTTGACCTTTGTTGATAATTTAATCGACGATTTGGACGACTCCCTTCCTTTTAAAGGGAAGGGTTGGGGATGGGTTAAAACTACATTCTATTTAATTAATTCCAATCAGTTCCCTGTAATATTCGGTGAACTGAAGTTCACCTATACTTTTTTAAATCCAACAATATAATCTGAAAAGTATGATTTTTCAAAAAATATTCCTTTCCACCATCAGTTTATTTTTTTCCATTTTAATGGCATCACCCGTTACTGCCCAAAATAGTACCTTAAAGGTAACGATTCAAAATATCCAAAAAGCAAAAGGAAACATAATGATTGCAGTCTTCAGAGGGGAGGCAAATTTCCTAGAAGATGATAAAGACATCGCTTCAAAAATAGCGTTGGTAGAAAAAACGGGGGAATTAACGGTAGTTTTTCCTAATTTACCCTTTGGAAATGATTATGCTGTTGCTGTTTACCATGATCTTAATGGGAATGGAGCATTAAATACCAATTTATTTGGTGTACCAACCGAAGCTTATGGTTTTTCCAATAATGCCCGCAGTAAGTGGGGCGCACCTAAATATAATGTTGCTCGTTTTGAATTGAACGAATTAACCGAAAATATGGTTATTCAAGTCAAGAAATGGAGTCGGCAGTAAGCAGTCAACAGTCGGCAATTGGCAGTATTGCAGTCGGCAGTTATTCCATCTTTAAACCTTTATACCCTTAAACCTTTATACCTTTATACCTTTATACCCTTAAACCTTTACACCCTTAAACCTTTATACCTTTAACCCCTTACACCTTATCACCTCAAATAGATGAAAGTACTAATCATAGAAGATGAGAGACCCGCAGCCAAAAGATTAACAAAAATGGTCAAACAATATCGAGCGGATTGTGAAATTTTGGAAGTTTTGGATAGTGTAGAAGGGGCGGTAGAGTGGCTAGAAACTTACAAGCGACCTGATTTAATCTTTATGGATGTGCAATTAGCAGATGGCGTAAGTTTTGAGATTTTTGGACAAACAGAAGTGACCTCCCCAATAGTTTTCACGACTGCTTATGATGAATATGCATTGCAAGCCTTTAAAGTGAATAGTTTAGATTATTTATTAAAACCAATTGACCCAGAAGAGTTAGAAAAAGCACTCTGTCAATACGATAAGTATCATCAAAACAAGAATAAAACAGTAGACAATTCTGCTATCGAACAATTATTAAGTACGCTTACCAAAAAAGACTATAAAGAACGATTTTTGGTAAAAACAGGACAACAATTAACCTATCTAAGAGTAGCCGAAATTGCCTATTTTTATTCCGATGAAGGATTGATTTTTGCTTGCCAACAAAATGGCAAACGACATAATTTAGACTATACCCTCGACCAATTAGCCGAGGTAGTAAATCCAGCCGATTTTTTTAGAATTAATAGAAAAATTATTACCAACCTCAATTCCATCAAAAAAATACACACTTATTTTAATAGCCGTTTGAAATTAGAGTTAGCCCCAACTACTGCCTTGGAAACCATTGTGAGTCGAGATAGAGTGAGTGATTTTAAGAAATGGTTGGATAAATAAGGTGGTAATGATGAATGATGAACGATGAATGATGAATTCGTTGATTGTTGAAATTATATCTGAATCTAACAGTTTCCTAATAACTTCAAATCCCTCCTAAAAGGTTTGATTGCCAAATTTTTTATGTTAAATTTGTGATAATTAAACTCATTGTTTCAAATTGTGTTTTCAATTGAATTATCAATAGCTTCGTTTTGAAAATTGAAAATTGAAAATTGAAAATTGAAAATTTATAAATGCAAAACCCACATTTAGACGCAACAGGCGAAAATCAAACTGGTGAAGAGCAACAAGTAGATAAGGCATTGCGTCCAAAATCGCTCAAAGATTTTAGTGGCCAGCCTAAAATTGTAGATAATTTAGAAATATTTATCCAAGCGGCAGTACAAAGAGACGAAGCGTTAGACCATGTCGTTTTGCATGGCCCTCCCGGTTTAGGTAAAACGACCCTTTCTCATATTATTGCTAGTGAATTAGGCGCAGAATTGAAAATGACGTCAGGGCCAGTATTGGAAAAGCCTGGTGATTTAGCGGGATTATTGACGAATTTGGATGAAGGCGACGTTTTATTTATTGATGAAATTCACCGTTTAAATAATGTCGTAGAGGAATATTTATATTCGGCAATGGAAGATTATCGGATTGATATTATGATTGATAGTGGACCAAATGCTCGAAGTATTCAAATTGCCCTAAATCCATTTACTCTAGTAGGGGCGACTACTCGAATGGGCTTATTGACCGCACCGATGCGGGCAAGATTTGGAATTACTTGCCATTTAGATTATTATGATGTGCCTACTTTAGTGGGGATTATCAAGCGTTCTGCAAGTATTTTAAAAGTGCCGATTAAAGATGGTGGAGCATTAGAAATTGCTCGCCGTAGTCGTGGTACGCCTCGGATTGCCAACGCCTTATTGCGTAGAATTCGGGATTTTGCCCAAATTAAAGGCAATGGTACGATTGATGTAAAAATTGCTCAATATGGCTTAGAAGCCTTAAATGTAGATGATAGTGGCTTGGATGAAATGGATAATAAAATTTTAACAACCATTATTGAAAAATTCAAAGGTGGTCCTGTTGGATTGACAACAATAGCTACCGCAGTGGCAGAAGAAGCAGGCACAATTGAAGAAGTCCACGAACCATTTTTGATTATGGAAGGCTTTATTCAGCGAACCCCAAGAGGTCGTTCGGTAACAGAAAAAGCGTATCAACATTTGGGAATTGTGCCGCCTACTCGGGCTGGGACTTTGTTTTAGAAAAAAGCCTAAGCAATAAGTACTCCGTAATTTTACCGTATCAAACGGAATAAATTGGAAAAAGGGGTTTAAAAGAGATGTAGTAATTTTGTTTATTACGTTTCTTTTAAGCCCCTTTTTTGATTGAAATAGCTATAGAATCAAGTAAAAATTGGTCCTCTAAAATAATCCAGATTTGATGATTTGAATCAAACTATCTGTGTTCATTGTTTTTTAACACGGATAATTAGAGTCTGTCCGTAAAGTCGATTTTGTTCCGTCCGTAACCACCAAATCTATTTGGTAGATTCATAAATTACTGACAGTCAACATTTTGAATCAGTCAAATTATTGACCGAAAAAAGATTACTATATCGTGCCGAAGCTACGCTCCTTAAAGGAAAAATGGA